>CAXGRO010000902.1:0-2143 GCA_964012055.1 uncultured bacterium | reverse complement strand
TCGACGGCGTCGAAGCGGGGGACTTGCACACCGTGGGCAAACTGCGCAGCGATGCTGAAAGGTTGAGCGGTAAATCTAAAACGCTACAAGAAAAGGGGTGATCCATTTACCTTAATGGATCGCCCCTTTCAGTATCAACTCGGCTCGGTCATTTCTAGGCTTCGAGTCCCCTGAGCACCCCCTGCAGATAACTGAGCCCTTGGGCCCGGGCCACCAGGCCGTAGCCGAAGTTGAGGTCGTGGCCGTACATTCCGGGCGCGTGGTCGGCGCGATAGGGCGCAGCGCATCCCTTTTCGTGCAGCAGCTTCAACAAAGCGGGAATGGGTACCGCGCCCTTTTCGTCTTCGTGGTAGGTTTCCAAAAAGGCCCACTCGCCGTTTAGCTCTTCCTCCGCTAAAAAGCGGATGTTGCGGAAGTGGCAGAATACAAAATGCGGCCACAGCGTTTTAGCAATTTCCAGCACGTCGTTGTGCCGGTTGGTCGCCAGGCTCCCCGGGCAGAAGGTGATCCCGTTGGAGGCGCTCGGCACCATATCCACCACTCGCTGCAGCGCCGCCTGGTCTTTGACGATGCGCGGCCGGCCGCGCACGTTGAACGACGGATCGTCCGGATGCAGCCCCATCAGCACCTGTTCCTCCTCCGCCACCGGTATGATCGCCTTGAGAAAGTATTCCAAGGCGCTCCACAAGCCATCTTCCCCCCGCTCCCGGTACAAACCCACCAGGCGCTCGTACTCCTGGTCCGTATAACTCTCCGGATAACCCAACCGCGGCCCGTCCCCCAACTGCTCCAGCGCCGGCTCCGGCTGCCGCGGATCGTAGCCGATGCACACCCTGTCTTCCTCGTCGCGCACCGCCAGCAAATTGCGCCACCAGTTCTCTGGCCCCATAAAGTCGTAGCAAACCCGATACGGTCCGGCCAAGTCCCGCGCTCGCATCGCCGCCCCATAATTGCGCAAGGTCTGGCAATACGCCTCGACATGGCGGTCGCGTTCGGCCAACTCCAGCTTGATCGCATTGCTGATGACAAACGTCTCCGCTACCGCCAAACCCAACCCCGCCTCACCCAAGAGTTCCAGCACCTGGTCTAGCCTGGCCCGCTCGACCACTTGACCCGGAACCGTATCGAAGTAGACGACTAATCTCTTTACTCCGGGCACCTGTCTGTAATAGGCGAGCGGGTTTCTGTCCCCGGTGGACCACATGAGGATTGTTGGTTCCATGTTATGTTACTCGATCCTCAACGCGATAAGTGTTGCAGTGCCGAACACCACCATCTCTTTGTTGCTCTGCGTTACCGGCGGGCGAAGGATCGGCACCATCCCGGCGTGCATTATCTACAACAATCTACGTCAATGTCCTTTCAGGTGTCCAATGCGATTGTGATAGTGCAACTGCCAGGTTGAGCCGGTTAGCTTTTGCGCCAGTTCAAAGTAGGTGACGGCGGTGTTGTGAATGTGATCCCAAATTTCGCACGGCGGCCAGGGTCCCAAATTAAAAATGTGATTAAAAGCGGCTTCTATAACGCCGTCGTGACAAACCACCACAACCACCTGGCTGCGGTGGGCACGGGCTATCTCCTCTATGAACATGCCGACGCGGGCGCGAAAGTGCATCCAGGTTTCGCCGTTTGGGTGGTTGAGCAACCCCGCAGTAAAGGGCTGTGCGGTGGGACGAATGTCGGCAAACTCGCGCACAAAATTCCGGTCTGGAAACGGGCTGTGATCCGCCCGGTTATTGCCCAATTCGCGCAGCCGATTGTCGTAGAGAATGTCACAACCCGGATAGGCCTCGGCCACGACGGGGGCCGTTTCCCTGGCTCGCTTTAGGGTACTGCATATAGAAGGCATCAATAGACGGAATCTCTTGAGGTAAGCCTTTGACCAATGCCGCCGCCTGTTGTCGCCCCAACTCTGTTAACCCTTGATCGCCAGCGTTGGCACCGGCGTTTTCCAAATTGACAAAACCTTGTCCGTGACGGATTAGATAGAGCTGCATGGCTACTTCCTGGCAGAATGGTCAATCTCAGTTTGCGGGCCGGACATGGTGATGGGATTGACGATAAAGGTCTCTTCGCGCAGGTGGACGAGATTAAATCCCGCACCATTTAAGTGGCGGGCGCCGGCTTGCGTTGCCGGATCAAA
>CAXGRO010000901.1:0-2145 GCA_964012055.1 uncultured bacterium | reverse complement strand
CAGGTGGTGTTTCCCGCCACTGTTTTTGCGTACTTGGCCATCGCCTCGTGCAATTGCGGAAAGTGGGTGGAATCGTGCCAGGCGGTCGGCCCCCAACCGCCGCTCTGGTTATGCCATTCTTTGTCGAAGAGCCGGGGGGGGCGCTGGAAGGCGTGCAGGGCGCGCTGGTTTTCCGCTGCGCTTGCGGCAAAACTCAGCAGCAACTCGTGGCGCTTGGCCTCGCCGGCGGCCAACCAATTGTGGGCGCCGGGCGGGTCAATGGGGTGGTAGAGGTCGAGATGCAGGGCGGCGGTGGCGGGCAGGATGGCTTTGGGGAATTGCTGCCAGAAGTGGCGCACGCCAATGCCAAAACCCGCCGTCCCCAACAGACCGTCCAGGCCGGGGTTTTGGGCGTCGGCCGCGGTGCAGCGCAGCGGCGACATGCCGGCCCATCTCGGCGGCGCGCCGCTGTGCTGCAGCGTCAGCCGCGACCGCTCCAGGCGGCGGTGGTGCGCCGAGCCGTTGAAGATGCGGTAGGTGAGATGCAGGTAGGGCATGCCGGCCCACGCCGTCAGCCGCAAAACCAGGTTGCCCAGCGCCTCGCCCCGCTCGTCGACCAGGCGCCCGTGCACCCGCACCGTGGCGCGCAGCGAGCCGTGGCTTTCCACCACCCAGCCCTGGCGCTCCGCGACGTAGTGCCGCAGAGGTCCGGGCGGCTCTTTTTCCTCTCCATCCTGAACCCGGCAATCCAGAGTGCCGGTGAGGTTAGCAATTGCCACCTCGTCCTCTGCCAGTGTTATATCGGTTAATAAATCGGGGCCCGGTGCGGCGGGAATGGTGCAGCTCAACAGGCCGTTGCTCAGCACCAGAGCGCCATCGCTCTCTTCGAGCTGCAGCGTCTGCGGCAGGGCTTGGGGAGAAGCGTCGCGCCAGACGACGCTGTAGTGTTTCTCGGCGTCGTCTGGGTGGGCGACAAAGTCGAGCAGCAACCACTTTACCGATCCGTCCGGCCAGCGGCTCGAAATCGCCGTCTGCACCGGGATCTGCTTTCCGGCGGGGTTGCGCAACTCAATAGGGCGGTCCGGCGGCAGCATTCCCCGGGCAAAGGGGACGCCGGAGCGCACCGAGTAGCCGCCTTGCGGCAGCGGTTGGGGGGCGTCGGTCTCCAGGCGCAGGGCGAGCGGTTTTTCTGGCGCCACCCCGCTGCTGCCGCGCTCCCAGCCCCGCTGGGGCCGGGCGTCTTTGAGCCAGTCGAAGCGCTGTGCCTCTTGAATTTCCGCCGCCGCAGCCCGGGAATCGTAGAGCACCATATCGCCCCAATAGCTGCGCGTTTCAAAGCGCAGATAGGTTGAAGGCTCGTACCATTGCGGGTGGTCTTTGGGGCGGAATTTCTCCGAGCGTATGCGCGCGTAGTCCGCCTCCAGCGCTTGGTCGCTGGCCACCTTGTCGTAGAGCCTAAAAGTCAACTCAAAAGCCCGCCCCGCAACCACGGCCCAGCTCAAGTCCACCTCCTGGTACTGGCCCGTGCCGGTGTCGGCCGCGTCTTGCTCCCAGACGACGCGGCCGTCCACCAGCACCTGCTTGAAGCGGTGTCCGATAAAGCCGGTTTCGGCAAACCAATCGGCGGCCTGGGTGCGGTCGATGCCCCAGGCCTGGTAGTCGTCGGCGTGGAAGAAGCGCAGCTTGTACGGTTTCACCCAGTCGGCCGGAATAGTCGCATAGGTCGACAGGGCCCCGTGGTTGCCCGCCCGGCTGATCTCCCAGTGGGCGCTGATCTGATACAGATCGCGGATGTCCAAAACCACGTCATAGGGGCCGGTCGCGGCAGTGCGCCATCCGTCGGCGCGCGGGTCGAGCGTCAAAACGTGAGGCGCGGCAAAGGCGGCGCTCTTTAACCCCAAAAGGGCAAACAGGCAGAGGGCGAGGGCTTTTGCGGTGTTGGGCATGGGACGGCGACCTTCAAAACCTCGGCCTATTTAACATCACGCCCCTCCCACATCCCCCTGCGTCCACTCCCCATCAACAAGCCGCCACATCGATCCCGTTGGATTCTCGTCGCGCAGCGCCGGCGGCAAGCGGTGCTGGCGCACGTTGTCGAAGCTCTGCAACATGCCAAAGCGCACCAGCGAGGCGGGAATGCCCACCGCCGTAAAACCGGGGTGGCCG
>CAXGRO010000900.1:0-2152 GCA_964012055.1 uncultured bacterium | reverse complement strand
GACGGCGACCTCGATCTCTTCACCACTAACCTCAACGCCCGCCCCGTCTTGCTGCGCAACGAGTTTGGCAATAAGCACAACTGGCTCAATGTCCACCTCGCCGGTGTCCACGCCAACCGTAGCGCCGTGGGCGCCCGCGTTCACCTCTATGCCGCAGGGCAACGCCAAGTCCGCGAGGTGATCGCTGGCAGCAGCTTCCTGGGCAGCGAAGACCCGCGCTTACACTTTGGCCTGGGTAGCGCAACTGCGGTAGATTCGCTGCGCGTATACTGGCCCGGTGGCCGGCCGCAAACCTTTCGCGCAGTGCCAATAAACACCTTCATCCACATCGCTGAAGGACAACCCACCTGGCACACCTCCCCCCAATAAAAAAGGCCGGCTCAAATAAGAGCCGGCCCCTCGTCTTACCTTTTTTCAGCGGGTAATTTTAATACACCTCTGTCTCGTCGAGCAGCGACTGTAGCGACTTGTAGAGCGCCGGGTGGCGCAACTTGCCAAAAGCCCGCTCCTTGAGCTGGCGCACGCGCTCGCGAGTAAGGCTCATCAACGAGCCAATTTCCTCCAGCGTCATGGGCTCGCTGCCGTCCAGACCAAAGTAGAGCCGCAGAATATAGCGCTCGCGCTCGTCGAGGTGATCCAGCACGTCGGCCACACAGCTGCTGGCAGTCTCGCGCAGCAAGGGCGCGTCGGGAGAATCCTGGCGCGAATCCTCCAAAAGACTGAGCAGGGTGCGGTCGTCGCCTTCCTCAAAGTTCTCGTCCAGCGAGCGCACCGAACGACCGCTGAGCATGGTGTCCTGCACCTCGTCGACGGGCAGGTCTAACTCGGCGGCAATCTCCTCCACACCGGGCTCGCTCTCGCGGCCCTGGCCCAGCTTCTTGGACGCCTTGGAAATGTCCTTGAGCAAGCTGAGCTTGTTGAGCGGCAAACGCACCGTGCGGCCGTGATCGGCAATGCCCTGCAGAATGGACTGCTTGATCCACCACACGGCGTAGGAGATAAACTTATACCCCTTGGTGCCGTCAAAGCGCTCGGCTGCTATCAACAGCCCCATATTGCCCAGGCTGATGATCTCGCTCAAATCCAAACCGCGGTTCTGGTAGTTTTTGGCCACGTCGATAACAAAGCGCAAATTGGCTTCCACCAATTCCTGGCGCGCATCCAAATCGCCCTCTTTAATGCGCGCAGCCAACTCCTCTTCGCGTTCGCGAGAGAGCGGCGTGGAAGTGGAAATATCGTCAAAGTAGAGCCGCAGTGCCCTATCTTCGTGATTGAGTATGTCTTGTACGGCCATTTTCTTAACCTCTCTTGCTACGGTGCAATTTTTGCAGACTTCTAATGAAAAAACCTTGTATGACATCTGCAGTTTTTGCCGTACCTGGTCTGTCGCACCAAGTTACAAGAATTTGCACGGATGCCATATTTGCCTGCACTCAACTTACTTGTGCAGTAGTTACATCGTCTTACAAGTTTGTTAGAAAATTCAAACTCGGACGACCACATCGTCCATGATGTTTCCTATAGCTGTTTATGCAAATATGATGCCAAGTCCAATTTCTATATTTTAACTTAATGTTAAATATTAACTTATAAAATATAATATTTTAAGATAGGTACTAATCTTCATCAGGACTACTACTTAAAGTGCAAAATTTGCACTCACTCGTAGGGCATGTAGTCATTTGACACCGAGTCCTTTTATTTACCTAAACCCAATGTATATTCAGTAGCATAAGATGCTGAGATATATTAACTTTATGATTCATATAAGCGCCCGATTATCTAAATGTCTACATCATTAATAATGGCATCTTAGAGGGAAATCATAAAATTAAAGCACATACCGCTGTTGCTGTCCCTCTTTTTAAAACTGGCCTATTCGCCTCTCTGTGCCCAAGACCAATGGTTCCCATTTCCCGTGGAAGTGTGGAATCCACCCTTTGACATGCAAAGCCCGCGCACTCAAGTCGACTATGTGCCGCTGGACAAAGCCACCCAAAAATGGAACATCCACGTCTTCTTCCCGCACATGCAAGACGCATATTTGACCGGATAGCCTATTTTGGCCCACTTAGGGTGAGACTTTTTGCTGTTTGGTATCGTCCTCTGGGCTGAGATAGCCCAGCCGACTATGGGGTCTTTCCTTGTTATA
>CAXGRO010000899.1:0-2155 GCA_964012055.1 uncultured bacterium | reverse complement strand
GACTCACAAAACACCAGAGGCAAGCGCCCCTGCCGGCCGTCCCCGACATACTGCCATAACGCCACTCAAACTCCGAGCGTAATATACAGTTTTTCTCTCCACCCAACTATCCGCTTGACACTACCCTCTCGACAATGTACCCTGTCCCCAAACCTACCCCCAAATGAAAGGCCTCGCCATGCTCACCGAAGAAGAAAAATGGCGTTTTGATCTCCACGGTTACTTAGTACTCAAACAGGCCGTCTCCCCCCAGGACGTGCGTTACATGGTCGAATTGTTTGACGAGTGGCACGCCAAAGACGACAGCGACCTCCCCGCCCCCCTCAGATCTTACCGCGACGCCAGCACCAAACCCACTTCGTCCCGCTCCATCAACCAGGCCGAATACGTCGACGATGTTTTTGAACGCCTGGTCCTCAACAAAGAAATCATGCGCGTCGTCCTGGCCCTCACCGACAACTGCCCCCAGCACGCCGGCACCGCCCTGGCCATCAACACCAAAGACACCGACGATCTGCCTTTCCACGGCGGCCTCAGCGGCGGCATTCACAACCCAGCCAACGACTACCAGGCCGCCGACGGCCGTATCTTTTCCACCTTTCTCAACGCCGGCGTATCGCTGGTCGACGTGCCCCCCGGCACCGGCTTCGTCTGCATCCCGGGCAGCCACAAATCCTACTTCTCCAAACCAGAGCGCGTTAACATCTACGACGGCCCGCCCGTTGTCGACAACGTCAGCGTTGCGGCCGGCGACGCAATATTGTTTACCGAAGCACTGTGCCACGGCGCCCGCAAGTGGACAAAGGACGAGCCGCGCCGCACTATATTCTCGCGCTACACCACCTCCTATGCCTCCTGGTCGCCCGGTGGCGCCCCCCTGGAAGAATACCGCGACCGCATTTCTGAAGACCTGTACGAACTCAAGCAGGTGGCCTCGTTCAGACACCGCAAGAAGGTGGTCGAGCGTTTGCTGCAAGAGCTGGCGGCTTAGCATCCCCTCGTTTCCGCGTTTTGGGCACCCATATAAAGGAAGAGAGAATGGACAATAAACCGCACACCGCCGTCGAAGGTGTGCATCCCGCAGCCGGCGATTTTGCAACCGAGGCTCCGCAATCTCCCTTCTCACTGCGGGTCTTTATCGCTGGCCTGCTGCTGTGCCTTGGCATCAGCGTCGGCGCACCCTATACCAACCTCTATCTCCAGGGCTCGTTGATGGCGCTCGACTTTGGCACCGCGGCGGCACTCTTCTTGTTCTTCCTCTTTTCCCTGATCAATACGGCACTGCGCCGCCTGCACCCCCACCTGGCCTTCCGCTCGAGCGAAATGGCGGTGCTCTACAGCATGATGATTATGGCCTGCGCCATTCCCACCATGGGTTTGATGGCGTATTTGCTGCCGGGGATAACTGCGCTGGGGTATTTCACCACGCCAGAAAACAATTGGCAGGAACTCATCCAACCCTATGTCGAGGAGTGGATGGTGGTCCGCGACCCCCTTGCCATTAAATATTTCTACGAGGGATTGCCCGGCGGCAGCGCCCTCCCCTGGGAAGCGTGGGTGCAGCCACTGTGCGCCTGGGGCGTATTCATTTTAGCGCTCTACCTGACCATGATTTGCGCCGCGGTCATTATCCGCCGCCAGTGGATGGAACACGAACGCCTGCTCTATCCACTGGCACAGGTCCCCCTGGCAGTAATGCAGCAGGACGAACGCGCCGTGCCGCCGCTGCTACGCAATCCGCTGATGTGGACCGCCTTTCTGGCAGCGCTGGCCGTGGGCAGTGTAAAGGGGCTGCACTACTACTATCCGGCCGTGCCCGACATCGTCATGTCGACTAGCATTCCACTCTTTCGCAATACAGTATCCCTGCCCATTATGCTCAGCTTTACCGTGGTGGGTTTATCTTACTTTGTCAATCTCGAGATTGTTTTGGGCCTGTGGTTCTTCGCCCTCATAGCCCTCAGCGAAGAGGGTGTCTTCAACGTTTTGGGCATTCAGAGCAGCGAAATGGTCAGCGTTTACGGGACCCCACAGGCGCCCTACCTGGCGCACCAGGGCATTGGCGCCATGCTGGTCTACGTTATTCTGGGCCTGTGGACGGCGCGGCGCCACCTGCGCCGCGTCTGGCGCCGCGCCTGGCGTGGTGACGCGACCG
>CAXGRO010000898.1:0-2155 GCA_964012055.1 uncultured bacterium | reverse complement strand
TCAACAGCCAGGCAAAGGTCCGCTCGACGACCCAGCGGCGCGGCACCACGGCAAATTTAACCTTAAAATCGCCTGTAATATCCGCAAGGTGAATACGCCGCTGCTGCTCTGCAAATTTCTATACATTGCGCCAAAACGGTTGGATCCACGCCTGGCTGCCACCGGTACCGTAACATTCAAAACGCACGTACGAGGCGTCTTCCGGCACGTGGATTTCTAAGGAGCGGCCGTCGGCCTGTGCCAGGGCGCGGCCGTAGTCGCAGATGGCGCGCAGGTGCTGGGCGTTGGTCGTTTGTACGCGGATGTGGTGCTCCTCTGCGGTGATCTCTTCGATTTCGACGCCGGTGGAGGCGTAAAATCTGCCCGTGCGCAAGGCGTCCAGTACGCCCGCCTCGGTGCGCTCTTTGACGTAGGCCATGAGCCAGCCGTTTGCCGCGTCGCTAGGCTGGTGGTAGTCGTCGGAGGCAAAACCCCACAGGCGGCGGCCTTCGCTCAATAAAATGTCCCACTTGTCGGTGGCGTTTGGGTTGCCGGCGCTGCGCACGACGGCGGCGTTGTAAATTTCCAGGCCGATATAACCCTGCAATTGGCGCATGACTTCCAGGGTGTCCTGGCCAAAGGTGCGACCGCCGTTGGGGTGGTTGACAATGGCAAAACCGCCGTCGGTGTTGATTTCGTCGATTACTTTTTGGCGGTCTTCGTAGGGTTTGATGTGGCTGTTGGCGCCTATGTGTAAGATGTGCTGGCCGTTTTTGCTCACTTCGTTGCCGGGCAGCAATACCAGGCCGCGGTTGTTCCAGTCGCTGATTTCTTGGCGGCTGAAGGTGCGGTCGTGTTCGGTTAGGGCCAAAAAGCCGTAGCCGAATTCGGCGAAGCGGCGGCAGGTTTCTTCGGGGCGATCCTGGGGGCGGGGGTGGGTGTGGAGGTTACCGCGCAGCCAGGTGCCGGCGGTGAGGTCGGCGTAGGGGTTGGAGATTGGGGTGGGCATTGGGATTCCTCAACTTTGGCTAGTGTTGTGATGACTACAAGAAACGGTACGGTAGTGAGGCGGAGATGGCAACTATATATTTTTGTCGCTTTGCAGGGACGAAAGGTTGCCCAGGCGTCTGAGCTGGGGGAAGAGGCCGGTCCAGGTGGCCACCACCAGCAGGGTGCCGATGCCGCCGCTGACTACGGAGATGAGGGGAGTGAAGAGTTGGGCGACCAGGCCCGATTCAAAACCGCCTATTTCGTTGGAGGAGCCGACGAAATAGGCGTTGACGGCGGAAACGCGGCCGCGCATGTCGTTGGGGATGCTCATTCGCAAAACAATGTGGCGGATGACCATGCTGGCGTTGTCGAAAGCGCCGGTGAGGGCGAGCATAAAGAGGGAGAGCCAGAAATTGCGCGACAGGCCAAAGGCGATGGTGGCAATGCCAAAGCCAGCGACGCACCACAGCAGGGTGCGGCCGGCGCGTTGCATGGGCGGCAGGTGGGTCAGGATCAGGGCGGTGAAACAGGCGCCGATGGCGGGGGCGGCGCGCAGCCAGCCCAGGGCTTGTCCGGGGCTCAGGTCGACGTCCTGGAGGTGGATGATTTCGCGTGCGAAGATGGGCAGGAGGTAGACGGCGCCGCCCAGCAAAACGGCAAAGAGGTCGAGCGAAATGGCGCCCAGCAGGAGTTTGCGGTGCCAGACGAAATGCAGCCCCTCTAAAACCTGGCCCCAGCATATTGCCGCGCTGGCTGCGTGGTGCTGGCGGTAGGCGCACGGTGGCCAAAAAGGCGATGAAGGCGGCGGAGGAAAGGGCGCTGAGGACGTAGGCGGCCTGAATGTTAAAGGCGATCACAATGCCGCCCAGGGCCGGGCCGCCGATGCCGGTGATTTGCATGAGGCTGGTGCGCCATTTGACGGCGTTTTCAAAGCGGTCGTTGGGGACCAGCAAGGGCATGATGGCGGAGCGCGCCGGCCAGCCGAGGCGCAGAAAGCTCGAGTCGACAAAGAGCAGGAGATACATCCAGTTGACCGGCCAATCTTTCCAACTGCAAACAGCCAGGCCCAGCGAGGTGAGGGTGGCGCCGGCCAGGCTGAGCATCATGAGTTTGCGGCGGTCGAAGACGTCGGCCAGGTAGCCGGCCGGCAGGGGGAAGAGCAGCATGGGGATGGCCTGCACCAGGC
>CAXGRO010000897.1:0-2165 GCA_964012055.1 uncultured bacterium | reverse complement strand
CAAGGCCCCCAAAAACCTATTCCCATCCTTACTCCCGCTCAATTCGTTGACCGCTACCGTATCTCGTAATGATAAAGCCTCAATCTGCGATTGGGGCTGGCTATCATATCGTTATCGGCAGTGCGGACGGCATGCTTGACTAGTTGTCCGCCGCTTTTGTACCCGTCCGTCAGCATCTCTCGTTTCCGGCCTTATTGCCCCCCAATTCCGCTCAGGTCAATTTCTGGCGGTTCGAACTGCTTTAGCAGATCCAGCTCGTGCAGCAGTTCCAGGAAAGGCAACTCAAAGCGGTAGTGCAGCATGGAGTGGCTGTCTCTGTTGAAGAAGCGGACCTCTTCGTATAAGGCACCTTCATCCGTTTCTTGCAGGAACGTCGTTTTAAACTCCAGCGGCCGGTCCACCGGGTGGAACAAGCGAAAAAGTTGAAGCCCGTGTTTGAGGTACTTCACATCCTTCGTCCAGCGCCAGGCGTAGGTCATCACTTCCAGGTCAAACATTTGGGTGAACGGGTAGTGGTTTTCCGGCAGTTGTTTGTAGACGAGCAAGCCGGTGGGCAAGCCCAGATGTTCCATCTGGTCGTCGATAAGGGCGAGGGCGAATTCCTTCCAGTGGTCGTTGGCGGAAATGTCGTGCAGCCGCTTGAGGCCGATGACGGCGAGGTCGGTCATGAAGCCGGCGCGATAGGGGAACCCGTACGAGATGGTCTCGGTGAGGTGGCCGGTCGATCCGGTGATGCGAGTGTGCAGTGCTTCGCCGTGCTCAACGGCGCACTGCAGGTAGCGTTCGTCCTGGGTGAATTCGTAGAGCGCGGTGAGGGCGATTAAGGCCCAGCCGGTGACGCGCGCCGCCAACCAGTCCTTATCGAGGGCGGCGCGGTTCTCGGCGGTCCAGTTGAGCAGGTGCTCCCCCAGCGCCAGGGCGTGCTCGCGCGGTTGCTCCAAGCCGGTGAGCAAGTGATAGAGAATGAGGCCTTCGACCCACTCGTGGCTCGGGTCGGCGTGGTATCCGGGCGGCCCTATGTGGTTTACCAGGTGGTGGATCTGGGCGCCGAGCAAGACGGGATCGTCCGGCGCGTGATGCACCATGTCGACGTCCATCATGTGCCAGACGCTGGGCTCGGCTCGCTGGTACCAGACGTTGCGGTTGCCGGTGCGCAAAAACTGCAACATGGCCATGTAGGGCATGTCGTATTCGTTGTTCACCCAGATAGGTGCTTCGCCCTCTTCGGTGCGCCCGCGCCCCTGGGCGGTGTAGGACGAACCGGGCGCGTCGCCGTAGTGAATCATGCCGTAGGCCCGCGCCAGGCCGTGGAACGCATTGGCGTAATGGGTCTCGAGTTTGGGGTATTCCGCCGGATAGGAGGGGAAGAATATCGGCAGTGAGCGGGTAGACTGAACGTGTTGCGGTGGGACGGTCGCCAGCACGGGCCGCAGGATGGGTGCGACGGCGGGCATGGCTGCGGCGTAATCCGGTGCCGCGGGAGCGAAGCCGAGCACCACCTCGTGCGTTTTGGCCATGCCCCGCCGAAAATCCCAGGGCTCGGCGGTATCGGGCCAAATATCGTAGCGCAGCTCGCCCTCGGCAAAATGGGCCGCCTTGGGGAAGAGGAAGTGACACCAGCGCGGCAAGAAAGTGACCATGTGCTCGTTGTCGCCTAGGACCAGAAACGGCTCCATGGGCACTTCGGCCCTGATCGTATTGAGGTTGATCGACTGGCGCGCGCCGTCGGTGGCGCGCGTTTCCAAACCCTCGGTGGTCATGCGCATCCAGCCCTCGGGCATCGAATAGCGCTTTTGGTCTCTGCCCACCAGGGCCCACGAGTCTTGCCGATTTAAGTCGAGCGGCTGGACCATCTGCAGGTGCGAAATGGGAAAGGGATCCTCCTCTTGGCGCTGGATGACCGTGTGGTAGAGCCGCAGAATAGGCTGGTTGGCGTAGACGACAAAACGCATGACGTAGTCGATGGCCGTATGGCCGTTGCTGTGGCCGTGTTTGCCTTCGGCGCGGATTACGCTGCGCTGCGGTCCCGCTTCTTCGACGACCAAGGTAGCCGGCCGGTCGAGAATGTCGAGTATTTCCCCTGTGGGTTGGGTGAGGCGGACGTTGCCCGGAACCGTCGTGTAGACGGCGCCGTGGGCGCGCAGCCAGCGCCCGAGCCCGCCGCC
>CAXGRO010000896.1:0-2175 GCA_964012055.1 uncultured bacterium | reverse complement strand
CCGCCGGTCTTTTGCCGCGCAGAAAACCGTGCTCGATATCGTCCAAACTCAATTGCTCGCCCGCCAATGGCAGCCAGCGCCGGCTAAAAAAACCGCGCACTTCCTTAACGCTGTGCCGCACCCCCAGCCCTACGGCCCGATCAACCATCGCCCCATTGTACAAATTGATCCACAAAGCGCGTCGGTCGGCCCGTTGCACTATGGTCTCAAAGGTAATGTGCCGCAATCCCTCCCGGGCTTGCTTGGCCGCGGCCAGCGTCCCGCCCTCAACTTCTCCCCAACACCCCGCGTACCATTCGGCTTTGAGCGCCTTAAAAGTCAGCGCATAACGTCCGGCCAAATCGCCAATATCCACCTCTTACACTCAATCCACCTTTAAAATTGCCATCTCTGGATGCTGTTCCGTCCAGTCGTTCCAGCGTGTAAACGTCGATTTAAACTCGTGCAAACGGCGGTCGGCGTAAAAGCCGCTGACCCTTATCAACCCAGCCTGACCCTCCAGGTGGTACCACAAGGTCTCCGTTTCGTAGTCGTAGAGCACAAAGGTGTTGCGGTAGTTCCACCCGCTGGCGCTGAGCGTCAAAATCTCCCCGTCTATTTCGCGGCTGTACACGGCAGCCAAATTCACCAGTGGTCAGTAGGCCACCGCCACATGTGCCTCGCCAAATTTCTCATTGGCTACTTCCACCCGGCTCATCACCCGAATGGGATAAGCGCGGGTAAAACCGTTCAGCTGTACGCCCATCACCAAAAAGGTCGACCGCGTGCTCGGATAATCTGGGTCGCCGGGGTGGATCATCTGGGGTTGAGAATGGGGGGGATGGCAAAGGGCCCTATGCCGTACTGATATTGCGAGGGGTTGAGGCCGTAGTTGTCGCGCACGTGCGTCACGTCCCACTCTTTGCCGGTGCGATCCTTAATTACAACGCGACCTTCCCCGCCGGATACATTCTGATTGACGTTGGCATTGGTGCTGTAATTGCTGGTAAAAATAGAATCGCCTCCGGTGCACCCGGCCGCCAAGGCGGCGATAAATACGCCCAATAACAATTTCGACATAGTGCGCTTTCGTTCAACGCCAAAAACGGCGCTCGTACTTCATGTGTTTGGTGTCGGGATTGTCTCGGCGCCAATCGCTCCAACTGGACCTCATATATTCCAACTCCGGCAAAAAGCGATCCGCCAGCAGCCCCGAAATACCGGTGAGCCCCTTCGTCCCCGGTATGGGGTACCATAGCGTTTCCGTCTCTTTATCGTAGAGCACAAAAGTGCGTCTGTAGGTCCATCCACTGGGCGCCAAGGTCAACGTCTGTCCCTCCAATTCGCGGCTGTACACGGTAGCCAAATCCACCAGCGGTCAGTAGGCCACCGCCGCCTGGGTCTCGCCAAAATTTCGTTGATAATCTCGTGGCTGGTCAGCGGCGCAATGGGGTAACTGCGCGCCTCCCCCCTAACGTGGTCCCTATCACCCGATCCCGCGCCCAATTTGACGGATAACCCGCATCCCCCGGCTCCAGCATGTCGGGATGATCGAGCGGCGGGATAGAATGTTTGCCAATGCCATGCTCAAACCCCCAGCGACTCATGCCGTACTTCTGCTCCGCATGCGTCACATCAAAGCGTTCGCCATACCGATCGGTAATAATCACCCGCTCGCCCTCGGCCCCGCCGGCCGGCGGCAACGGCGCACACCCCCCAATGACCCACGACATCCCCCCAATTAATGTAATCAGGCGCATAATAACTAAAACCTTTCACATAACCAGCAATGCCTTGACTATGAAGAAGCCTCGGCGGGCCGGTCGCTACAAATTCAACAGCATTCTCCGGGCAGGCAGCTGTTCACCTCGGTAGTGAGATCGTGGTCTTGCCCCTTGGTCTGACATGGATGGCGCAAGAAGGTTTCGCCGGTGCAGGGAAAGGGCGGCGGCTCGTCAACTTCTTGCAGCGGCTCCACCCCTTCGAAGTACTGGTCGTAGGGGGGACGCGAAAAGATCTCGTAGGTTTTGCGGCACACGGCCATGCGCTGACCGCGGCGAAAACGGTGGCCGTCGTCGTCGGCCACTTCTTTAAACGGGCCTTTGTAAATGAGCGCTTCGCCGTGGTCCCCCTGGCGTGATCTTCCATAGTTGACCCAGTTTTGATGTGAGTGTTTCTGAGCCCGATGGAGGACCG
>CAXGRO010000895.1:0-2180 GCA_964012055.1 uncultured bacterium | reverse complement strand
AGGTATGTTGATCTTGCCCGGCGGCCGTTTCTAACGCCGGCCCGCCGCCGCCGTAGAGCAAGATGTGGGCGGCGTAATCGGCGTCAAAGCGCTGTGTCGTTTGCAGGTAGAGCGCGTGTTGTTGGGCCAGGAAACCGCGCCCTTCGGCGGTGTGGCAAAATCCCGCGTTGCCCAGTTGCACTCCCTCGTGATAGGGATTGCGGCCGTCGACGGTTTCGACCGAACTGCCGTCCGGGTAGGTGCAGCCGGCGTGGTATTGGGCGGCGTGTTTTAAGGCGTCGAGGACCTGGGTGTCGTTCGACATGGAGTAGTAGACGCCGGCCGCTTCTACGTAGACGAAGTTATAACCGACCACCGGCCCGTTGTGTTCGGCCCACCAGCCGTGTTCGGACTGGGCGGCCATTACTTCCCTCATAAAGGCTTGCGCCTGTTGCTGCCAATCGTTACGACCGAAGACGGCGCCGGCGCAATACAGCCCCATGGCGTGGTGCGCCGGGATATTGTGTACGCGGTCCATTGCGGTTTTGGCAATGCCTTCGTAACAAAGCAGCAAGCCCGCTTCCCATCTGTTCCGCTCCTCTTTGGACATCGCTTCGCGCACCAGTTGATAAGCGCGTATCCAGCGGCTGTAGACCCAGGGCATGTAAATTTGTCCCCAGGTGGAGTGGTCTTTTTTGCGAAAAGTGACCTTGCCTTCTTCGTCCTGGACGTCCAGCAGGGCGTAGCCCCCTTTTACAATGGCGTCGCACACCTCTTGGCTGCCGCGGTGGGCGCTGTCGGGCAGGTGCCAGGCCGCGGCCAGGGCCAATAAGACGTTTTGGTCGGTGCTGATCCACGGCTCGGTGCCAAATTGCCCGTTGTCTTTTTGGGACGCCAGGATCTCGGGTACGGCCAGGTCGAGCGATTCGAGCAGTTGGGGTTCGGGCTGCCAGTGGTGGGTCATTTCAGGTTCTGTCTCCTACATAGACGCAACCGCTTGACGCGAATATAGACATAATTGCCGATCCCCTTTAGGCCGGCACCTGCCGTGCAAAGACGCGGGCCGGGTTTTCCACCAGCATTTTGTGGATGGCCTCGTCGTCCACGTCGCGCTGGCGGAGCATGGGGATAAAGACTTCCAGCAGGTAGCCGTAGCCCTTGCCGCCGTGCGCCGCCAAATGGTCGAGCATGCAGATGTCTTCCGAGAGCAGGACGCGCTCGGCAAAACCCTCTTTGACCAGGGCGGCGACGTTGTCGGCGCGCACGTCTTCGGGCTGGTAGTCCAGATAGCCGATGTTGTCTACCTCTACGTAGACGCCTTTTTCGGCGATGGGCAGCAGGTGGTGCACGCCGCGGCGGTCGCCCAAGTGGCCGATGACGGTGCGCGAGAGGTCGCCGCCGAATTCTCCGAGCATGGCGATTTGTTCCAGGGCCAGGGTGCCCCAGCGTGTGGTGTGGGTGCTGACGGCGACGCCGGTGCGCTGCTGGGCCAGGGCGGCGGCGCGAAAGACACGCTCCTCGGCCGGCTTGACGTAGTGGCGGCCGGTGCCTATTTCGCCGATGAAGCCGGCGCGGATGCCGCTGTTGCCCACGCCTTCTTCGATGTCGCGCACCAGAATGTCGGCCAACTGGTTGCTGGTCAGTTCTTCCACCTGGCGCGGGTAGCCGAATTCGCGATACCAGCCGGCGCCCATAATGACGTTGATGCCGGCGGCTTTGGAGATGCGCGCCAGGGCCTGCGGGTTGCGGCCGATTTCGTCGACGGTGACGTCGACGATGGTGCGGCCGCCGTTTTGGGTGAAGACTTTGAGTTCGTCGACGACCAGCTCTTCGTCGTCGATGACCCAGCCGTAGCCGCCGTAGTGGTCCATGCCGTCTATTTGCAGGTGTTCGTGGGTTTGGGTGATGCCCATTTCTTCGGGGGCGATGGGGCCAAGGACGGTAATGACTTCGCGTTGTTGAGCAGTTGTGTCGGTCATGGTTTGTTTTTTAAGTGAGAGGTTAATGTTTGGAATAGACCTTTTCGGGCGTATGTAAAAATATCTTAATTTCTTTATTCCACCAATTCGAGGCCTTGCTGGACGGCTTGGGCGTAGGCTCTGGTGTCCATGGGGCATGTACAGATTTTACTTTCTCCTTCATTTGTTCCAATACTGTGGACACTTTTTCGATTTTGAGCGGATTTTTGTAAGGTTGAAATT
>CAXGRO010000894.1:0-2184 GCA_964012055.1 uncultured bacterium | reverse complement strand
GGGGGGGGGGGGGTGGGCGGCAGCAGCAGGCGCGCCGCGCGCCGCGCGTGAATGACCTGCGAACCCTCTTTCGTGATGATTACTACGGGCCGCTCGCCGCCGTGGAAATCGACCCAGCCAGCGGTGACGCAGCGGCGCAGCAGTTTTAAGAGCCAGTCTTCGGTGTACTCCTTGAGGATGCCAAAGGTGGGGGTGTGTTGCAGGCCGGCGCGCAACAGGCGGTTGTCTTCGGCGCCGCGCAGCAGCTTGGAGGCCACCTGAATGCCAAAGCGGCCGTGGACGCGGGCCACGGCGCACAGCGCCTTGCGCACGATGGTGGTCACCTCTTCGGGGTCTTGCTCGGGGTCTTGCAGTTGGGTGCAGACGTCGCAGCGGCCGCAGCCCTCCAGGGTTTCTTCCTCGTCGCCAAAGTAGCGCAGAATGGCGTCGTGGCGGCAGCCGCCGCCCTCGCTCCAGCGCATTAGTTCTAGAAAGAGGTTCCACTTGTGGCGCGCCACCTCGGGGTCGGGGTCGCGGCGCTCGGCGTCGTTTTCGATGAGGTGGCGGCGCAGCGCCATGTCGCCGGGCGACACCAAGAGCAGGCAGGCGGCGTCCTCGCCGTCGCGGCCGGCGCGGCCCACTTCCTGGTAGTATGCTTCGATAGAGCCGGGCGGCGCCAGGTGGGCGACGCAGCGCACGTCGGGGCGGTCTATGCCCATGCCAAAGGCGTTGGTGGCCACTACAATTTCGGCCTTGCCGGCGACAAAGGCGCGCTGCACCGAGTCGCGCACCGGTCCATCGAGCCCGGCGTGGTAGGCCAGGGCGCGCCAGTTGTTGCGCGCCAGGCGCTCGGCCTCTTCTTCGGTGGCCTTGCGGGTGGGGGCGTAAATGATGGCGGTGCCGCGCGCCCGGCCGGGGTCGCCCAGGTTTTCGGCCAAGAGGGCGTCCACGTGGCGCTGGCGGCCGCTGCGGCTCTGGGTTTCGGCGACGCGCAGGGCCAGGTTGGGGCGGGCGAAGCCGCGGACGATTTGCGGGGTGTCGGGCGGCAGCCCCAGGCGGTCGAGAATTTCGTCGCGCACCACCGGGGTGGCGGTGGCGGTGCAGGCCAGCACACGCGCCTGCGGCATGCTGCGGATGAGCTCGCCGATTTGCAGGTAGTCGGGGCGGAAGTCGTGGCCCCACTCGCTGATGCAGTGGGCCTCGTCCACCGCCACCAGCGGGCAGTTGAGCTGGCGCAGCAGGGTGCGGAAGCCGGCGTAGGAGAGGCGTTCGGGCGCGGCGTAGACCAGCTTGTAGGCGCCGTCGCCCATTTGCTGCATGCGCTGGCGCAATTCGTCGCCGTCGAGGGTGGAGGCCAGGTAGGTGGCGGCGACGCCGCGCTCTTGCAGGGCCAATACCTGGTCGTGCATGAGCGAGATGAGCGGCGACACCACCAGGGTGGTGCCGGGCAGCAGCAGGGCGGGCAATTGGTAGGTGAGGCTTTTGCCGCCGCCGGTGGGAGCCACCAGCAGCAGCTGGCCGCCGCTCAACAACGTTTCGACGGCGTCACGCTGGCCGGAGCGAAAGCGGTCAAAGCCAAACTGCGCCAGGCCGGCGTCGATGTCGAGGCTGTTGGGGTCGAATGCGGGTTGGGTGAGTGCGGACATGGCGTTTTTTCCGTACGGCGAGTGTGTCGTTAAAGGAACGGCGGCGGCGCTCTGGCGTAACGCCGGGCGCCCGATGCTAGACTGGCCGCAGGGGTTCTTGCAATTTCCGTACCTGGCAACGCAGGACAATTTCCGCCCTCGGCGCAACCGCGTCAAGTTGCTCGTTGGCGCGCGGGTTGGCTGCGGACGGTGCGCGTTGTCAGTCGGTCACTTCCACGCCCTTCCAAAAGGCGACGTAGCCTTCGATTTTTTGGCCTCTTCCAGGGTGTCGGGGTAGGTCCAGGCCGCCGCGTCGTTGACCTGGTCGCCCACGACGATGTCGTAGTAGCTGGCTTCGCCTTTCCAGCCGCAGACGGTGCGCAGGTCGTTGTCGCGAAAGTATTCTTGGTTTATGGAATCGCGGGGGAAGTAGTGGTTTTTTCGACGACTATGGTCTTGTCGCTTTGGGCGAGGATGGTGTTGTTCCAGATGGCTTTCATGTTTATTTGCTTCTCAGAAGCCGTTTTAAAAAGGTCCAATTTTGTAGAAAGGGGTTGAAAAAAGCGTACTCACCAGGCCA
>CAXGRO010000893.1:0-2193 GCA_964012055.1 uncultured bacterium | reverse complement strand
AGCGGACAGAGGAATTGAAATCGGAGCCCGGCAGGATGCCCGGCGAGAATGAGCGTCGAGGTCCCCCAAAACCGCGTCCCAGGCAAACACCTATTCACCCCACAAGACACCAGTTTAGAAGCCCCATCCCCCAAAATGTTTCTCATGCAATCATATAGCAAAGATGTACACTACATACGCACCAAACACAAAAAGGACGGCGCACCCATGGTACACCGCCCTCTTCGTAGCTTATCGCCGCAGTATGCTATATCGGAGTCACGCCTTCCGCCGCCGGCCCCTTCTGCCCCTGAACAATCTCAAACTCCACCTGCTGCCCTTCGCTCAAAGAGCGAAAACCCTCGGCCCGAATAGCACTGTGGTGCACAAAAACGTCATCTCCGCCTTCGCGCTCGATAAAACCAAAGCCTTTAGCGTCGTTGAACCACTTAACGGTCCCAGTTACGCGATCTGCCATGTTAACATCCTTTGTGACAGGGTCTCGTTGGAACAGAACGCTCCGAATGCTGAAAGGTAGGCATCAACTGCATAAGGCTTGTAGTTAGGCAACTACTTCTGGTAGGATCTGCTGCGGACGGGGTCACTTTCAGGTAGGATCTACTTCGGTAGGAACTACGCCAGGCCTAAGGTCGAAATCTACGCAAACTCGAACGACTGCCAACATAAGTAATGTCTTCCCGCAACGACTGCGGAAAAACGCGATGGCATTCAATATAGGCAATATCGGCCAAAATGCAAGCTATTTGGCTATCAACCCAGGGCGCGCCGCGCCGCGTCGAGCGCCTCAAAGCAGAACTGGGCCGCGGCCCAGGGGTCGTAGTCGTCGCGGCTCCAAATCTGGCCGGTCACCTCCGGACAGATATAACTGTCCCAGCCGGCCGCCCGCATGGCTTTAAAATACGCGGGCACGTCCAGCCCGCCGTCGCCCGGCAGCAGGTAGTTCACCCGGCCTTCGCCGTCGAGAAAACCGTCTTTTATATGGTTGTGGGCGGCGTAGGGCAAGTTCAGCTCAATGGCGTGATTTAAGTCGATGCCCTCTACCCAAAAGTGGCTGTAGTCAAAGTTGAGCTTGAGGCGCTCATGGTTGGTGCGTTGCATCAGCCAAACCGCTTTTTCCGGCGTCTCAAAATCGTCCCCGGCATGCGGTTCAACAGCCAGGATGCACCCACGACCGGCCGCCATATCGGCCACTTCAAGCAGCAGCTCGGCAATTTCCTCCTTGCCGCCGTCCCACTGGGGCCTGGGGTGGCCTAAGGTCGTGGAAACCACCGGCGCGCGGTCGTCTATCTTCAGATCGCGGGCCAAATCAAAGGTCGCCTCAAATTGGGCGAGGGCAGCGGCGCGGCCCTCGCCGGGCACGCAAGGCGAAAGCAGGGCCATGATCGCCGGCGTCGCAAAACCCAGCCGGCGGCACAGCGCCGCCAATTTTTGCCGCGCCGCCGCGTCCATTTGGGCCGGCTCGGTGGGCCAACCGGGGGTGACGGCAATTTCCATGCCCTGGTATCCCATGTCCGCCAGCCGCGGCAGGGCTTCGTGAACATCGAGTTCTTTCATGCCGTAGGTGCTGTAATACAATTTCATAGGACGATTACCTCAGATCTATTTTTTTAATTGAACAGACATACAATTATAGCTTCATTCCACCAACCGGCAAGGCCGATTTTTTTTATTTTTTATGCAATCAAATCGCCCACCCGTTCGTTCCCGTTCGTTTATATGGCGAAGACTTTAAACTTCTACAGAAAGGAATGCACCATGAAACGCTTGCTGCTCTGCCTCGCCGCCCTGGCCCTCACCACCTCCGCTGCCCTGGCCGCCGACGCCCCCAGCATCAAGGGCCAGATTCGCACCGATGTCCAGGAGGACATGAAAAAACACATCGCCCGCAACACCATTGGCGACCACTACGTCATCTACGACGCCGTCAAGGGCGAGCTCAAAAAGCTGACGTTCAAAGAGTTGCACAAGGGCATTGTCAAGAAAGGTGATTTCTACGTTAGTTGCGCTGACTTCGTTGCTGCCGGCGAAGATACACATGTGCTCCAGGCGTTGGTCCACTCCATCAACGGCAATAAGCGCAAATATCATTTGGAGGATGAAACGGATAAGTAGTTAGATAGGCATTTGCCTGGGACGCGGTATCGGGGTGGTCTCTCGCTCATGACGCTCAATTCTAAGAAGCCTTTTTAAAAC
>CAXGRO010000892.1:0-2193 GCA_964012055.1 uncultured bacterium | reverse complement strand
CCCGCTGCGCTACTGGCCCAGCCGCTACGAGCTGTGCGGTGGTTCCTTTGTCGAAAACACCATCCACCGCATCGACCTGCTGCGCTACCTGGTCGACGACGACTACGCGGCCATCTCCGCCTTCTACGTGCCGCGCCAGCCAGACGAAGGCCCCGAGCCCATGAACCTGCCCCACGTCTACAACGTCAACTACCGCTTTGCCAGCGGCATCACCGCCAACGCCACCACCTCGCGGGTAATGTATGAGACCAAAGCGGGGAAACGCGAGATGGTCATCGTCAGCGACGATTCCGTCGTCGAATGGTCGCCGAAAAAAATCGTTGAAAACGGCGAAGTGGTCTGGGAAACCGAAGACGACACCAACGCTTTCAGGACCCAGGCCGAGGCCTTTGTGCAGGCGGTGCAAACGGGTGACGCCAGCCACGCGCGCAGCCCCTACGCCGACGGCCTCAACACCCTGGCCGGCGTCTTGGGCGCCAACCTCTCGGCCGAAGCCGGCGGCGAACTGGTGCAGGTGGACGATTTAATCAGCGGCCGCGTCAATTATCTAGTGCCCGGAGAATAGCATCCCGTTCCGTTCCCCAGGCGTCTGTTATACGCGCCTGGGGAACGGCGGCGGTCGGTAGATATCCGATGGGCGTGCCGGCGCCGCAAACAGCGACGCACCTACCCCAAGATGCAGCATGCATAATACAAACAAAGATCAACTGCGAGCCGGCGCCGCGCTCGTCGACATCACTCCACCGGCGGGCACCCACCTGGCCGGCAGCGGCATGGGCGAGCCCCGGCCGGCCCAATCGGTCATCGACCCGCTCTACGCCAAAGCCATCGTCTTTGCAGCGGGCGAGCGCCGCATCTGTATCGTCACCCTCGACGTCACCATCGTCACCGGCGACTACAGCGACAAAATCCGCACCGCCATCTCCGCCCAAACCGGCGTGCCGGCGCAGGCCATCATGGTGCACGCCTTACAAACGCACTCCGCTCCCAGCATCGGCTACTTTATGCTGGACCCGGACTTTCCCCTGGAAATCACACCCGAAACCGAATATCTGCGCGGCGCCGAGCGCGCCTACTCCAACATGGCCGCCGACGCCGCAGTGCGCGCCGCCGTCGAAGCCGCAAACAATCTGCAACCCGTCCGCATTGGCCTGGGCCGCGGCATCCTCGGCGATCTCGCCTTCAGCCGCCGCGGCGTACAGCGCGACGGCTCGATAACCATGCCCAAACCGCTCAGCCGCCAGAATCAACCCTTCGGCATCACCGACCTCTGCTACCTAGAAGGCCCCATCGACCCAGAAGTAGGCGTGTGTTGCATCCAAAGCATGGACATGAAACCGCTGGCCTTCCTGCTGCACTACACCTGCCACCCCGTCAACGTGTTCGGCGACCGCAAAACCTATCGCGCCGTATCCTCGGATTGGCCCGGCACCTGGACGCAACAAATGCAGCAAAACTTCGGCGCCGACACCGTCCCCCTCGTAATAAACGGCTGCTGCGGCAACATCAACCCCTGGAATCCCTTTGACCCCGATTGCCGCCCCGACCACCGGCGCATGGGTCGCCAGCTCGCCGATATGAGCCAGCGCATCGTCCACGACATGGACTTCACCAGTGCCGCTGCCCTGAACTGGAAGCTAGAAAACATCGCACTCCCCTTTCGCGACATTCCCACAGCCCGCCAGCGGGAAGTCAAAGAAATCATCGAGAAAAATCCGCAACCGCCGCGCCAGGAAAACGGCGACGTTGACCCGCACTGGTTCAGAGCCGCCTCGACCCACAGCGTCGAACTCTGCCGCCGCCGCCAAGCCGAGTTCCCCTACGAAATCCAAATCTTGCGAATCGGCGACCTGGCCCTTGTCGGTTTGCCCGGCGAACCCTTCGTCGAAGGCCAGCTGGCCATCAAAACGAACTCCGCCGCCCCCCACCTCTTTGCCGCCCACCTCACCACCCACTACGTCGGTTATCTGCCAACCCGAGACGCCTATGCCCGCGGCGGCCACGAAGCCAACGAAGACGTCACCTATTGGGCCAAGTTAGCCCCCGGATGTCTCGAAACCGTCGTAGAAAAATCCCGATCACTCCTTAAAGACGTTTTTGCATAAACCGCAGAAGGTGCGAGCGCTTCTCATCTCGCGCTTTCGTCTCGGATTCATTACCCCTGAAGCCGCAGGATGCGGCGTAAGGGGTAAT
>CAXGRO010000891.1:0-2203 GCA_964012055.1 uncultured bacterium | reverse complement strand
GTGGAGGCAGCCGTTTTCGAGCGTCGCCGGCCCTAGTGCAATCCACACGCCAATTACGGTGGTATCGGGGTGCACGTTAAAATAGGCGCAGTCCTGGTGCCAGGGTTTTTCGCTGCCGATGTGCGGCGGTTTGAGCAGGGCCATTTCCTGGAAGACGGTGGGGCGGTCGCGCATGAGGCGCTCGAGCAGATCGAGCAGGTCTGGGTGGGCGGCCAGCGGCGGAAAGCGCTTGTCGTAGTCGACAAAGCCCATGAGCTTGCGCACGGACAGGCGCCGCGCGTCGCCTTCGAGTTTATCGTGGCGCACGGCGGGTTCCATCTGGACGCCCCTGTAATCTGGGTTGCCGCCGTCGATGAGGTGGGTGATGGCCATACTGGCGGCGTCTATCAACTCGCGGGTAAAAGCCCGACGGATGACCAGGTAGCCTTGTTGGTGGAAGAAATCGAGATGCTCGGGGCCGACGTCGCCAAAGCGGTCGACTCCTTCAGCGATTTTTTCACTGCGGAAGAGATAGTTTGTGTCGCTGTGGTCGGCAGAGGAGGTCATGTTGCATCCGCGTCTTCTTCTTGCTCTTTCTTGTCGAGTTTAGCTTTAAGTTGTTCGATTTGCGGTTCCACTACGTCGGTGTAGCAGGTGGGGCAGATGCTGTGGCTGAAAGATACATCGGCGAACTGCTCGATGTATTCTTCTACTTGTTGCCAATAGTCCCCGTCGTCGCGAATTTTTTTGCAGTAGGAGCAGATGGGCAGCAGGCCTTGCAACTGTTTCTCGCGTGCTATCGATGCTTCCAAATCGCGCACCCGCTGCGCCAACTCGGTTTGCAACTCGACGACGCGGGCGCCCACCTCAATGCGGGCGCGCAGTATGCGATGGTCGGGGGGTTTAGACACGTAATCGTCGGCGCCGGTCTCCAGAGCTTTGACCAGGTCGTCGGTGGTGTCGAGGGCGGTCAACATAATGAGATATAGATGGCGCCGTTTGGGATCTTGGCGCACCAGTCGACAGACCTCCACGCCGTCCATTTCGGGCATCATCCAGTCCAAGACCGCCAGGGAAGGGGCGTCTTCTTGTTGCAGCGCTTCCCAGGCCTGGGCGCCGTTGTCGGTGGCAATGACTTCGTAGCCCCACTTCTCCAAAAAGGATTTGAGCATTAACTGCGATGTGGGGTCGTCTTCGGCAATGAGAATTTTCATGCAGTATCCTGTGCAAAGGGGGCCAAAGCGCTGGGAACCGCCGAATATCTCAGGTCGCTTTACGTCGACTCATCTGTCGCATCCGCTGGGGCGTTGTCGCGCGCCATAATTGCTAGCGGAATTAGCACGCAGTAACCGGTAACCAGTAAAATGGGCGCCAGGGTGAGCGATAGGAAGCCTTCGGCGGGGGGGATGCCCAGAAAGACATAGCCCAGACCGATGGTTGCCAGGCCCAGTATAAAGAGTTTCCAGTTTTTGGCCGTCAAAGGGATGCTTTCGTGTGGACTTTGTGCCATGTGCCGGATTAACGTTTTTGTTTGATGCGGGCGGCCCTGCCCTTGCGGTCTCTGAGATAGAAGAGGCGGGCGCGGCGCACTTTGCCGCGGCGGATCCGCTCTATTTGGGCGATGCGGGGCGAGTGCAGTGGGAAGATGCGTTCCACCGCGATGCCCTGGGTGACTTTGCGCACTGTCAGAGTTTCCTGTATGCCGGCGCCTTTGCGCTGGATTACATCGCCTTCAAAAATCTGAACGCGTTCTTTGTCGCCTTCGATAACGCGCACGTGGATGCGCAGTGTATCGCCGGGGCCAAAGTCGGGGAGGTCGGAGCGCAATTGGTCGGAAGTCAATTCGCGCATGATGCTCATGTCCATAGTTCACCTGCTTTTTTTTACGGCCTCAGACGAGGCCTGTTCTCGGGTCCATTTTTCAACTAAACGGCGTTCGTTGTCGTCGAGTTCCGCCTGGTCTAACAATTCGGGTCGCTGCTCAAAAGTGCGCCGCAGGGCCTGGCGGCGGCGCCAGTGCCGCACTTCTTCATGGTCGCCGCTGAGCAAGACTTGCGGGACTTGTTCGTCTTCCAGTTGCGCCGGGCGCGTGTACCAGGGGCAGTCCAAAAGCCCTTCGTGGAAGGAGTCTTCCAGCGCCGAACTGAAATTGCCCAACACCCCCGGTATGAGCCGCGCGACGGCATCGATCAGCACGAGGGCGGCCGTCTCCCCGCCGGTGAGC
>CAXGRO010000890.1:0-2206 GCA_964012055.1 uncultured bacterium | reverse complement strand
TCGAGGGCTTGTTGCCACACCCCGCGCTGATTGAAGCGGCGGAAATGATCGTAGATAGTGTTATAGGTGCTGCACCCAAGGCGCAGTTGGCACAAAAGTTGGACGCCCTACTCGTAGCCGCTTAAATTGAATGACGTCCCGGTCTCAAACTGGCCGGGACGTCAGGAGAGATTATTATGCACACTCATCTAGCATCTCTGCGCTTGGGCGCCGTTCACCTGCGTGTTGCCGATCTCGATGCTCAAGCGGATTTCTACTGCCGCGTCCTCGGATTATCTGTCGTATACCAGAAAGATGAGCGGATTGCTATAGGGGGCGACAACCAAATATTGATCGTGCTCAAAGGACAGAAGGACGCTCGGCCCGCGCCTGGCACCACCGGCCTGTTCCACGCGGCTTTCCAACTGCCCGCACGGGCAAATGCGGATGGGTTGCGCTTGGTCGATAATTCTGGCAACGGTATCGCTCTGCTCGCCGCAGGACATAATTAATCTAAGCGCGCATTTATAAATTGACGCACTGCCGCAAAGAGTGCAGGGGCGTCGGGCTCTACGGTGAGGATATGACCCGAATAGGGCATATAAACCAGATCCTTTTCCGTGCAGTCCAGCCGGTTAAAGAGGCCAATCGCCGATTGCGGTCTTACTGTGTGGTCGAGCCGCCCCATAACAATCTGTGTTGGAGTAGTGACATGGGGTAGGGCTTGGCGCGCCGTCTTAATCAATTGATAAAGTTGGGCCAGGGCCGCTACAGGCATGGTCGGGTAACTGAAGAGTCCATGCCCCTCTATATATTGCTTGCTCGACTCGCTTTTGCGTATGGCTTTTAAAAAGGGGTGAAGCCAGGGGGCGAGAAAAAGGAAACGAGTATTGGGATAGAAGGCCGGGCAGAGCAGGGAGGTCGTACAGATGCGCTGGGAGTAATCGCGCGCTAGTAGTGTGGCGAGCAAACCTCCCATGGATAAACCCACCACACATATGCGTTCGCAGTATTTCTCTAATTCAGACAGGCCCGCAATTGCTGATTCGTACCAATCTCGCCAGGTAGTCGCTAGGAGATCTCGTTCGGTGGTGCCGTGGCCGGCCAGGCGTACGCCCAGGCAGGTCCACCCCTGTTGGCGCAGGTGCAGGGCCAGTGGGTGCATTTCGCGCGGAGAAGCGGTAAAGCCGTGAATCAAGAGGACGCCTATCTTGCTTTCTGGGTAGAAGAAAGATGGGGCGTGGATTTGGCCCATTTCAGCTGCGCCCTTGCAAGAGAGCTATGAGGTCGCGAATAATGCGTGGGTCGGTGTGGGCCAGGCGGTGGCGACGCGCCGGCGTAGTCCACCAGGGCACGTGGTAGGTGCGTTGGTTGGGGCCGGGCTGGATGCTATCGGCGAGGGGGTCGCCGGCGATGTGAAACGTAGCTAGGCGTTTGTTGAGGGAGGCTGCATGGGGGGCAAATTGCTGGGCAAGAGCGTTCTGGGGTTCCATGGCGGCTAACAAACGGGGTAGGGAAAAGCGCAGTAGGCGGGCGAGGCGGGCCCAATTGGTGCCGTTAAAGGGGGTGGCCAGGGCGATTACATGGCCCTGGGAAGGTTTTTTTTGGCGGGTTAATTCAACAGCGATGAGTCCGCCCAAACTATGGCCGATGAAATCGATGCGCTTGTGTTGGGGTAGTTTAGACCTTACTTGCTGGGTTAATTCTTCGATGGATAGGTTTTGATTGAGGTCGGGTGTGTAGAGTTGTGAGACATCGGTGCTGCATAGGCGGAGATGGGAGGTAAAATCGCTCCAAGTTTTAGTATTGCTTTGGTAGCCGTGGAGGATGAAAATAGGGGCTTGTAGTGGTTTGGGAAAATGGGCGAAGTTGGCCAGATCTTGCAGGGCGAGCTTGCGCTCTCGCCTTATTGCGATGCTACTTTGCGCTCCGCGCAGCAAGGCGATGGCTGTCAGAAAGAGGGCACTGACCATCAGGGCGACGTCGCCGTAGCGCACGTAGGTGGTGGTAGAGGGCCGCGGCAGCACTTCGACTACAAATGCCGACGTTTCGAAGATTTTGGTGGCGGTAACAATCTCGCCGGTGGGGGCAATGAGTCCGGAGATGCCGGTGTTGGCCACCCGCAGGATGGGCAGGCCGGTTTCTACGGCGCGCAGGACAACGGCAGCAAAGTGCTGATAAGGCGCCGCGGTGTGGCCGAACCAGGCGTCGTTGGTGATATTGACCA
>CAXGRO010000889.1:0-2209 GCA_964012055.1 uncultured bacterium | reverse complement strand
CCCGCCGACCTACTCCCCCAAACCGGCACCCAACTGCTGGTCGAACAGCGCGATGCCGGCAAAATTACTTCGGCGGTACACTCCTCCCGCCTCAACCGCAACATCGCCCTGGCGTATGTGCGCAACGCCTTTATCGCCGCCGGCACCGAACTGCAATTTTCTCTCGATGGTAGCACCCACACCGCCCAAGTCGTCGACCTCCCCTTCGCTTAGACAGCATGTCCCAGGCCGCCCCGCACTACGCCGACCACCGCAAGATCATCCACGTCGACATGGACGCATTCTACGCCTCCGTAGAACAGCGCGACGACCCCAAGCTGCGCGGCCAACCCGTGGTCGTCGGTGGCCGACCCGAGGAGCGCGGTGTGGTGGCCGCCGCCTCGTACGAGGCTCGCCAGTTTGGAGTGCACTCGGCCATGCCCATGAAAACGGCGCGGCGCCTATGCCCCCGCGCCATTCGCGTGCCGTCCAATTTTGACAAATACCGCCGCGTCTCGGCCCAAATCCACGCCATTTTCCAGGAATACACCGACCTCATCGAACCCCTGTCCCTGGACGAGGCCTACCTAGATGTGACTTATAATAAACTCGATATCCCCTTTGGGGCACGCGTCGCCAAAATGATCAAAAGCGACATTCGCCGCGAACTCCACCTGACCGCCTCGGCCGGGGTGGCGACCAATAAATTTCTGGCCAAAATCGCCTCCGATTTAGAAAAACCCGACGGACTGGTCGTCGTCTTGCCCGACCAAGTGGTTGATTTTCTCAAGGACCTGCCCGTGGGAAAAATCCCCGGCGTCGGCCAGGTGACGCGCGCCCGGCTCGAAGAGTTGGAGCTACACACCATTGGCGACTTGGCCGCTTTTGACCGCGCCGCAATGACGCGCCTTTTCGGCAAGCGCGGCGGCCATTTGTGGCGCCTGGCCAACGGCGAAGACGACGAGCCAGTCACCGCCGAACGCGACCCCAAGCAAATCAGTCAAGAGACCACGTTTCCCACCGACCTCTACGATCTGGACGAAATGCGCGATATGCTGAGGGAATTGTCCGACGAGTTGAGCGGCCGGGTACGCCGGCGCCAGATTAAAGGTCGCGTGGTGACGTTAAAGGTGCGCTACCCCAATTTTCAAACGGTCACGCGCTCGCAGACCCTGCCTTTTCACATCGACCGGGCGAATCCCATTTTGCAACAGGCGCTGCAATTGTTAGAGCGCACCGAAGCAGGAGAGCGAGGTGTGCGTTTGTTAGGACTGGGGTTGGCCGGGTTTGAAGAGGAAAGAAGCGAACAACTCGATCTCTTTACGGGGCGAGACCAAGAGGATGAGTGAAGAGCTTGCATCCTTGCGTTTATACTCTTGTCGATCAATTAGGGTAAAAGTTAATATAGGGAGCAGGTACCGGCGCCGCGGGGGTCGCCGCAGGTACCACAGGGGCCTATAGGTTCTCGGGAGGCCAGTTGGGTGCTGGGGCCGCTAACCGCAAAGGCGGAGAACTTCTTCTCTAATTCTACACCCTCACAGCTTGGGCAGGCCGGAATTTGGCCGGAATGGACCAGGGCTTCAAAATCGCTATCGCAGGTTTTGCATAAATATTCGAAGATGGGCATCTTGTTTACTCCTTATTGGTGTAGGGCTTTTTGGTAATAGCCCACACTGTAAAATTCGTACGAGGCGGCCTTGTCAGGAAAATCTACTACGTGTACAGTAAAACGCGCCGGCACGCCGCAGTCGGGCATGTGGTCGCGAAAAAAGCCGCTGTAGGCGGCGGCATATTCTTTGTAGAGTCGCTGTTGCTCGTCGGCAAATCCCTGGGGGTCGGCGATGGGGTTGGGCGTTTTGGGCTGGGCGGCAAAGGCGTGCACTTCGACAAAGTCTATTTGATTGATTGCATTGCAGATGCCGGCTTCCTGTAGCCACTTTTCCCAGCAGCGGAACACCAATTCGACCTCCACGGTGGGCGACATGGTGTTCACCTCATCTAGGCCAAGAACCCCCGTGGCCGAGTGCCCCCCGGTCAACCCCGCAAAGTAGATCTTCAAATCGCCATTGTCCATCTCCTCGGTCACCAGAGCCGAAAGTGTGGGGGGATCGCCCGAATAATAATAGGTAATGCGCCCTCTCTCTTTTACATTAAACGCCATAAATTCCTCCTTATATAAATCAATACTGTGGACACTTTTTCGATTTTGAGCGGATTTTTGTAAGGTTGA
>CAXGRO010000888.1:0-2212 GCA_964012055.1 uncultured bacterium | reverse complement strand
CCGGGCAGGACGCCCGGCGAGCACCGAAGGTCCGCCAACTCTAAGAGTTGAGCGCCATGAGCGAGAGGCCCCCGACCATCCCCGAGAATCGTCCATCAATACAAAAAAAGCGCCAGTACTTAAGCGCCTATCCAATAGATATCAGAACCCCCCACTCAAAGATATCCTGTGGACTTCGTCCAAGTCCTGGTACGAATTATAGGCGTAATCGAGCCGGTATTTCTCCATCACAAAGCCAGCGCCGGCCGTCAACCCCAGCGCGTCCTCGCCCTGCAACCCGGTTTGTTGCAAACTGTAACCCGGCCGCACATAGAGGCCGCCCGCTATGCTGATTTCGGCGCCAAAGGAGAGATAGGGGTCGTTGTCGTTGGGCAAGTTGAAGTCGGCGACAATAAACATGGGCAGCGGCGTGTGCGCCGGCTGATGGCTTAACCCCAAGCGCAAGACGACCGGCAGGGAATCTTTAAAATTATCGGTATAACCGGTGCGCACTGTGCCCAAGTTAGCCAGCGAAGCACCCAAGGTCAGTCCTTCGAGCGGGCCGGGTACCTGAACACCTACGTCGATCATATACGCATCTGAAGTAAAGTCGTCGATGCTGGAATAGACCGCTTTGAAGTTGAGGCCCAGCGTCAGGTGGTTGTCCCACACGCGCTGGGCTACGGTGACGGCGACCGCCACGTCGCTGGCGCTAAAAGTGCCCAGCGGGTGGCCGTCTTCATTGGTCCGCTGCATGTCGCCGTAGGTGAAGTAATTGAAGCTGATGCCGATGGTGCGGCGCTCGTTGGGCAGGGCGAGGCTGAGATAACCGGCCTGGGTGTCGATGAGGTAGCGGGTCACCGAGACGGTGGCCGATCGCTTTACCCCTAAAAGGCCGGCCGGATTCCAGGCCGGGGCTTCTAGATCGCCAGAGACGCCGGTAAAGGCGCCGCCCAGGCCGTTGGCGCGGGCGCCGACGGCGACCTTGAGGAAATTAAAGCCGGTGGTACCGGCATTTTCGTTGATGGCGGCGGCAGGCTGGGCGACAAAGAGCAGAACAGCCAGGGCGAACAGGGGGGTAAATCGCAACATTTTATTTCTCCGCGTCAACATTTTTGTTAGATGTATTTAAGCGGCCGCCCGTTCCAGAACATGGGCCGAGCGCAGCAAGGTTTCCTCCGCAAAAGGGGCGGCGAGCAATTGCACGCCAATGGGCAAGCCGTCGCCGGCTGTGGCAAAGGGCAGCGACAGGCCGGGGATGCCGGCCAGGTTCACCGATACGGTATAGATGTCGTTCAAATACATCTGCAGAGGATCTTCTATGTTTTCGCCAATGCGGAAAGCGGTGGTCGGGGCCACCGGCGTTAGTAGTACGTCGCATTGGGTAAAGGCTTGTTCAAAGTCTCGGCGGATCAGGGTGCGCACCTTTTGGGCCTTGAGGTAGTAGGCGTCGTAATAACCGGCACTCAAAGCATAGGTGCCCAGCATAATGCGCCGCTTAACCTCGGCGCCAAACCCTTCGCTGCGCGAGGCGCAGTACATGTCGAGCAGGTCGGTGGCCTCCGGGTCGCGGTGGCCGTAGCGCACGCCGTCGTAGCGGGTGAGGTTGGCCGAGGCCTCGGCCATGGCGATGAGGTAGTAGGCGCCAATGCAATACTCGGGGTGGGCGGCTACCGGCAGCGACAGGTCGACGCGCTCGGCGCCGGCCTCATCTAGAACGTCGGCGGCGCGCAAAACGGCCTGGTGGATTTCTGGGTCGAGGCCGGCGCCAAAGTGCTCCTGTACCAGCCCCACCTTCAGCCCCTTGACGTCTTGCTTTAATGCCGCCAGATAGTCGGGCACGGGCGTGTCTACAGATGTGGAGTCGCGGGGGTCGTGTCCGGCAACGGCGTCGAGCAAGAGCGCGGTGTCTTCAACGTCCTTGGCCAACGGCCCGATCTGGTCGAGCGACGAGGCGTAGGCCACCAGGCCGTAGCGCGAGACGCGGCCGTAGGTGGGGTTGAGGACAATGACGCCGCAGTAGGCGGCCGGTTGGCGCACCGAACCGCCGGTGTCGGAACCCAGCGCCACAATGGTTTCGTCGGCGGCCACCGCGGCGGCGCCGCCGCCGCTGGAGCCGCCGGGCACGCGCTCGGTATCGCGCGGGTTGCGCACTGGGCCAAAGTGGGAATTTTCGTTGGACGAGCCCATGGCGAATTCGTCCATATTGGTCTTGCCTATCAGCACGGCGTCG
>CAXGRO010000887.1:0-2215 GCA_964012055.1 uncultured bacterium | reverse complement strand
GGCTTGCGGCTGGACGGCATGGCGCGGTTGCCATATTTCTCCCAGGCCGACGAGGCCTTCGTCGGTGCGCACTTTGGCGATGGTGTGTTCCCAGTCGGCGTGGCCGACGGCGCGGATGGGGGCGATGTAGGGCACGTCTACTTCGATGAGTTCGATGTCGGTGATTTTCATGTGGCGATTCTCGCAGGTGTGTCCTGAGGCGGGTTACCTGCTTTCTCCTTTTGGTAGGGGGCTTGGTAAGCGATGTTGCTGCTCGCTTACCTGCGTCAGCCGATACATTTAAAGCAATTCGGGTAACCTAAGATACGGTGGGATGTTGGTCAATCTGGCGGGTCGCTCGTCGTCTGGCGACTTGGCTTTTACGTCGCTTTCACACCTGCCCACAACTGCGCCGCCCTGAGCTCGCGGTGCATGGCTGTGCCCATGTAGAGCCGGTCTGCAAAGCTGGTCATGCCTAGGACACAGCCCAGGTTGCACGGGGCGTCGAACCCGTCCTGGTTGATCTGGCGCCAAATAGGGTGCATCACTTCATCGCAGATCCACACCTGGGTGCTGCATTTTTCGTTCCAGGTGGCCAGGGCCACGCCGCCGCGGTGTACGGTTAGGCCCCCGGCCAGGTGGTTGTCGGCAAAACCGAATCCCGGTTCGTTGATGATTTCCCATTGGTCTCGGTGGTAGCGCCACACATTGAGGGCAAAGACCGAAGTGGTGTTTTGGGGGTCTTTCCAGGGTTTGTCTATCCTTTCCCAATGCCAGGTAATCATGTTGTTATTTCTTTATTATCGCGTCGACAAGATTGTTGCTGAGAAATTTCAATCGCCAAAGCGAAAGGAGAACAGGTCGGCGTCTTTGAGCACAAAGCGCAGGCGCACTGGTACGCCGGCCAGGCGGCCGAGATCGGGTCCGTTAGACCAGCGCGCGGTGCGCTCCAGGTCGTCGCCCAGGATTTCGACGCAATCGTCCAGCGCCCATCCTTCTATGGGGGTGTTCATCTGGTCGCGCAGAATTTCGACGCGCAGGCTGCCGGCGGCGGAGGCGGAGAAATTGAGGCGCAGCCGGCTGCCGGAAAATATCAGGGGTTTGGTTATGAGCTCGCCGCCGCTCAAGGGGGCCTGGGCCGAGACAAAACCGTCGAGGCGCAGGGTGTGGCGGCGCAGGTTGATGCGGTCGCCGCGCCAGTACCCTTCGGTGGCGTAGATGGAAAGTTCCGGCGGCGCTCCTTCCAGGTTAGACGGGGTGGTGGCGATGCCCCAGCTGGGGAAGTTGTCGCCGTAGACCCAATTGTCCTGCGGCCGCAGGCCGGGGCGGATGAACGATTCGGGCCAGAGGTCAAAAGTTTGGCCGTCGCGGCTGCTCATGAACATGGCGTCGGTTAGAGCGCTGCCGTAGCGCTCGTCGGCCGCCGCGCGCAATTGGCGGTGTTCCAGCTCGGGCAGGTCGAGCATGGCCTCGGACCAGCCGCGGTCGATGTAGCGGGTGGGGAAGCCGACAAAGAGGTGGGGGGCGCGAAAGTAGGGCTCGATGGAATTGTTGTAGATCTCGTCCACCCGGCCGCGGGCGTAGTTGACGTATTGGGAGGTGTTCCAGTTGACAAAGTCGCGCGAGGTGGCGGTGCGCAGGTCGCGGCCGTGGCGGGAGCCGCGTACGGCATCGTCTGCCGGGTGGGCGGCGTAGGGCTCTTCGCCGGTTTTATCGCTGTGGAATTCGTTGCGGTGGTAGTCGCGGTACTCGCCGCGCACGGTGTCCCAAAAGGCCACGTTATGCGAGTCGAGCAGGCCGTCCTGGATGACGGGCTCGTTGTGCATCAGGGTCCAGTGGATGGCGTCGGCCGATTTAAGGGCGTAGAGGCCATTGGGCACCTCGGGGCCGTGGCCGGGGCGCGGCGCCGAACCATCGAGGCTGGGGAAGCCGTTGCCCCAGGCTTTGTAGCGGGCGTCGGGGGGCGCTTGTGGGTTGGCGTCTTTGAAGGGCGCAAAGGCGCTGCAGGGGAGGGCGGTGTCTAGGGTGTTGAGGAGGATGTTGTTCTTTTTGGAGCCGTCGAACTCGACCAGTCCGAGCTCGGGTTTGTCCCAGTGGATGCCGTCGGCGCTTTCGGCGTAGCAGACAAAGGCCGGCCGGGGCCTTTCGTTGAGGCCGTCTTTGGTGGTGACGAAATGCCGGCCCAGGTAGTACATGCGGTAGCGATCGTTGTCCTGGAAGATGGTGAACGAGCCGC
>CAXGRO010000886.1:0-2217 GCA_964012055.1 uncultured bacterium | reverse complement strand
GGCCACTTCTTCTTTAAAAGATTGAATGTCGAGGCCTGATCGAATTGCCCGCAATTGCAGTATGTAGGCGGTCTCTGGCTGACGACCCGAGACCAGCAAGAGCGGGTGGCATACTTCCTCCTAAATCTCAACGGCAATACTGGGAGTTAAGTTCTATAGAACGTCACTTGCGCCAGGTGGAGGTGGGGATGTGGCTGGGCCCTTGTAAGCGGGCCAGACCATCCGTATGTGGTTTGATGATGGCGACGGTCATAGTTGGGGTACGGTAAATGGTTATTTAGACTTATCGGTAGGTTTGCAAAATTGCCCACCGATTTTTATCGCCGCTGAACAGCGGTGGTAAAATGGCGCATTTTGTGCATATTTGGTCTGTATTTTTTACGAGGAGGAGGCATATGATTCCCCTGATTAGCAGTTTGTGTTATGGCCCATTGGGCGCCTGCCAATTGCCGCGTTTGTGGTGGAAGGTGACTCTCAACGAAGCGGGGGCGCTGGCAGAGGATTACCCCGAATGCACCGGAGGTTTAGATTCGCAGGTGATGGATAAGTTTGGCCTCGACAAAGAGTCTACCCTGGCCTATATCCACGGCCAGAAACCCACTTATTTGCAGTTTGAGCAGTGGATTTTAGACCAGAAAGGCGGCGCCCTGGATGCTAACGCCGTGCAGGAGTGGAACGACTACATTCGCGACCGCATCCACAAGCCAGAAAAATTGGCGGATATCCACCAGACCCTGGGTCTGAAAAACGACGGTACCCTGACTTCGGCGCTCATGCTCAACCATTTGGAAGATTGGCATTTTTTTCACCAGCGCGATTTGCAACAGGGTTTTGCGGCCATGGGTGGCCAGACGGTGCCGCTGATCAGCACGCTCGACCACGGCCCCTTGGAGGTGTGTCAATTGCCGCGCACCTGGCTCAAAGTGCTTTTGCGCGCTCGAGATATGTTGCACCCCGACTACCCCGATTGCGGCAATGGTTTGGATTCGCGGGTGTTGGAGGTGCTGGGGCTGGACAAAGAGACGGCGCTAACTTATCTGCGCGACGAAATGCCCACTTATCTGACTTTTGAAGGCTGGGCGCTGGAACAATTGGGAGGCGAGATAGATCGCTCGGCCGCCGACGAGTGGAACCAATTTGTGCGCCAGCGCATACACAACGACGAAAAGCGCGCCGATATTCACGCCACTTTGGGGCGACCGGACGACGGCACGCTAACGGCGGCGGCGGTGCTCAACCACGTGGAGGACTGGCACCTGGCGCACGCGGCGCTGACTGGGTGAGCCGGGATTTTTCGCTTGTTGTAGAGATGGGACTTTGGCTATCTTGTAAATTGATAGGATAAACCGCCTCTCTTTGCGAGTTCTGCGATGAAGTTACGCCTTATGGATCGCTCTTTGGCCTTTTTGGGTCGGGTGCCGCTGTTCAAAAGCTTGAACCAGCAGCAATTGCAGAATTTGGCCGAATTGACCATCACCCGCACTTTTAGTCGGGGCAGCGTTATTATTGTGGCGGAGGACGAGGGCGACGCTTTCTTCATCATCCGCAAGGGCCGGGTCAAAGTCAATCTCTTGCACGGCGACGGCCGCGAGGTCATTCTTTCCATATTGGGCAAGGGCGAAGTTTTTGGCGAACTGGCCCTGCTCGACGGCCGGCCGCGCTCTGCCAATGTGATCACGCTGGAAGAGACCGAGTTAATGACCTTGCGGCGCACCGAATTTTTGCAATTGATCAACAACGAACCCGCCATCATCATGGGGTTGCTCGACGAGTTGGCTGCGCGGTTGCGCAAGACCGATCACCAGATTGGAGGTTTGGCGCTACTCGACGCGACGAGTCGCATTTCGCGGACCCTGGTGCGCTTGGCGGCCGAGCACGGGGAGGAAACGGCCGAGGGGCTGCTAGTGGGGCAGAAGATCACGCACCAGCAGTTGGCCAATATGTCGGGGACGACGCGGGAGACGGTGACGCGGGTGCTGAAGCGGCTGGAAAGTCAGGGTTATGTAACTATGCGGGGACGGCAGATTCTTATTCATCCCGAGATTGAACAGGAGGATGAATAGGAACGCGTTCTCTTGGGGTGCGTAGTGAGGGGGGCGACGCTCAGTGATCATATGGGGGGGTACTGAGTTCGGCGATTGAAACTGCGCAGTTAATGAGCCATATGATCTCTAGTTAGGTAGGGGTAGGGTCCGACGGCCGACTATGACTGTCTGA
>CAXGRO010000885.1:0-2223 GCA_964012055.1 uncultured bacterium | reverse complement strand
GTACCCGAGGTGATCGAGATCCAGACCTTCCTCGGCCGCGTCGATGTGCGCCTGGGTCTCGAAAGCGACTACGCCCCCGGCATGGAGCCGTGGCTGGAAAAGCTGCACGGCATGGCCCCACTCAATCACGTCCTCGGCTCGGTCCACCCCCACCTCGAAGATTACAAGACACGCTACTTTGACGGCGACGTTGTAGCGTTCCAGCGCACCTACTTTGGACACCTTGCCATGGCGGCAGAAACCGGCCTTTTCGACACCATCGCCCACCCCGACCTGGTCAAGAACACGGCCCCGGAAGAATGGGACCTCGGCCGCATTGTCGACGACGTCCACCGCTGCCTCGACCGCATTGCCGCGGCGGGCACCGCCATGGAATTAAATACTTCCGGTCTCAACAAAGCCTTGCCCGAGATGAACCCTTCGGCCGCTATCCTGCAAGAAATGCTGCGGCGCAACATTCCGGTGGTGATCGGCGGCGACGCCCACGATCCGCAGCGCGTCGCCGCCAATTTTGTCGACGCGCTCGATGTGTTGAGTTCGGTCGGCTATACCCACGTTAGCAATTTTCTCGACCGCGAGCGCAGAGAGATTGCTATAGATCAGGCTCGTAGTAGTCTGTTAATATCTGAAGATCCTGCGGTTGTTTAAGGATGGGCGTTTTCTTGTAACGCGGATTGGCGGTGGCCTCTCGCTCATTCTCGCCGGCCATCCATGGCCGGCTCCGAGGTCAAAGGCCGCCAATTCTAAGAAACCCCTTGCTTTAGCAATGGTTCGGTCATTTTTATAAAGAAATTTTAAAAAGAGATCGAATAGAAAATCTCTTTATAAAGAGATTTTAAAAAGGGACCAAAAGGGCATTTTAAGAGGAAAGAAGGCTTTTTGAAAGCCTTCTAAAGAAGTAGGGACTACCCCTAAAATGTTGTGATCCGATATATCAGATATAATACGATATATCGGATCCGACTTGGGAAGTGACACTCCATCCCTTCCCCTTAAAAGAACTGATATTTTAGGTGAGGCGCTTAAGTAACAAATACCTCATGGCGATTTGAATCGAAAAATGAATTTTAAAAATGGCTGCTTAGAATTGAGCGTCATGAGCGCCCCCCCTACCCAACCGTCCACAAAACAATCCCTCCCCCCAATTACAACGACACCCAGTTACTACTCCTAGCACTCTCAACCAACGCCTCAATACACCTCATATTCCCCACCGCATCTTCAATAGGCGTCGGCACCTTCCCATCATTGAGCACCGCCAGCGCAAACAAATCCCCCTGCACCGTATACTGATTGCACACATCCAAAACGATCTCCTCAACCTCGCGCTGGCGCTGATGCCACATCTTGCACGGCTGGTCGGGCGGCGCATTAAACGGAATCTCTATCTCCACCCGGCCTTCGGTGCCGTAAATATTCACCCGCTGAAAGGGCACCAGCTGCGTCGAACACGTAAACGTCGAAGTCCCCTTGCAAAAATCCAACATCCCCGAGGCCAGGCGGTCGGTTTTGAGATCGGGATCGTACTCCACAATGCCGCTTATGCGCAGTGGCTCGGCGCCAAAAATAAAGCGCGACAGAGAAATACAATAACAGCCGATATCCATCAAGCCGCCGCCGCCGATATCGGCCTGATTGCGAATGTTTGCGGCGTCGATATTGTAGTAGGAAAAAATCGACTGAATCGTTCTCAAAGTCCCTATCTGGCCCTCGTCGACCAATTTCTTGGCCAGCTGCCACTGTGGGTGATGGCGATACATAAACGCCTCCATCACCTTTAAATCAGCGTGTTGGCGCGCCGCCGCCACCAGCTCGTCCCCTTCCGCCGCGCTCAAGCCAATGGGTTTTTCGCACAGCACGTGCTTACCGGCCTCCAGCGCCTTGATCGACCACGGCACGTGCAGGTGGTTGGGCAAGGGGTTGTAAATTGCGTCGACCTCGGCGTCGGCTAATAAATCTTCGTACGAACCGTGCGCCGTGGGGATGCCCAGCTTGCCCGCCACCGCCTGCGCTTTTGCCAAATCGCGCGACGCAATGGCCACAATCTCGCAGTGCTCGCCCCGCTGCATGGCCGGTATGACTTTCTCGACGCCGATTTTTGCCGTACTCAAAATGCCCCAGCGAATTTTGTCCATAGTTTTACTCCATTTTACAAAAATCTGAGTCTCTAAAACAATACTGTGGACACTTTTTCGATTTTGAGCGGATTTTTGTAAGGTTGAA
>CAXGRO010000884.1:0-2249 GCA_964012055.1 uncultured bacterium | reverse complement strand
GACCGCCTGACCGGCATCGCCCGCCTCTACCTCAAATCTGTAACCCCCCACCTGCAACTCTATATGACGCCGGTTAACATCGACCCGCAAAATCCCGCCCTGCCCGTATCGACGCCGCAAGAAGCCGCCGCCGAACTGCACCAGGCCATCGGCCCCTATTACACCCAGGGCATGCCCGACGAAACCAAGGCACTCGAAGCCGGCGTCTTCGACTACGCAGACTTCTTGCGCCAGGACGCGCTGGCCCTGGAAGAACGCCGGCAGCAGTTGCACCACCAGTTGCGCCAATTTAACAACGGCCTGCTGTTCTTTTACGTGCACAGCCTCGACCAACTCTGCCACATGCTGTGGCGCGCCACCGACCCCGCCCACCCGGGCTACCGGCCCCAATTTGCCGCGCACCGCCACGCCATCCGCAACCAGTACGCGGCCATGGACCAAATGCTGGGCGAGGCGCTCGCCCTGTTGGGCGACGACGCCGACATACTGGTTATATCAGACCACGGTTTTGCCCCGTACGCGCGCTCCTTCAACCTCAACACCTGGCTCGCCCGCCATGGCTACTTGAGCCTGGCGCCCGGTCTGACACCGGAAGGAGCACACCTGCTCAGGGAGGACACCGTCCGCTGGCAGCAAACCAAAGCCTACGGCCTGGGCCTCAACTCCCTCTACCTCAACCTGCAAAACAGAGAACCACAGGGCATAGTAAAGACCGCAGAACGAAACGCCTTGCTCGACGAGTTAACCCATAAACTGCTGGCCATTCGCGATCCGCTCGACGGCCGGCAAATAATCAAACGCGTCGAAAAAACAACGGCGGCGAGTCAAGCGTTCCCCCGCCTGGCCCCCGACCTGCTCATCGGCTACGCCAGGGGCTACCGCGTTTCGAGCAAATCCGCAGTGGGCCAGTTGGAAAAGGAGCACCTGCAAGATAATTTATCCGCGTGGAGCGGCGACCACTGCATGGCGCCCGAAGAAGTGCCCGGCGTGCTGCTGAGCAACATAGAACTGGCCGACGCAAGTTTTCACCTGCGCGACATCCCCGTCAGCATTCTGGACTATTACGACATCGCCCCGCCGCAAAATATGACGGGCCGGCCGGTCTGGAAAATCGAATAATTGGCTATGTCGCACGCCGTCTTCCAATTCAACCATTTGATGAACGAGGCGTTTGACCTCTTCATGCGGGCGCTGGCCTGGGGCGGAGAGCCGACCCAGATACTCGGCTCTTCTGTCGCCCTAGGCATTGGCATCGCCCTAATTTTTAGCCTGACGTTAAACATAACACAGCTCAAAAAGGCGCAAAACGAATTGCGCTCAGCGCTATACGAAATCTGGCTGTATCGCATTGACCCCTGGCTCATCCTGCGGGCCCAAAAAGCTCTATTTATGGCCAATCTCCGCTACTTAAAAACGCTTGCCCTCCCCCTAACTCTTGCCATAGTGGTCTCCGTTCCGCTATTCGTCCAAATGCATTTCCGCTTCGGCCTGCAAAAATTAACGCCGGGAACGCAAATCCTATTATCCGCCGAAATAGATGACAGCGCGACATGGGGCACAACACCACCCCAATTGCAATGGGTAAAAGGCCACGGCGAAGTACAGGCCGTGGTGCACCAACCCGCCTTGCGGCGAATTGTCTGGCGCTTGCAGCCCCAAACACAAGGGGAGAATATGGTCGCGCTATACCTAGGAGACCAACAGATCGATTTCCCCCTGTACGCGGGAAACTATCAAGGCAGTGTCATCACCTCGCGCACCCGGCATCCACTCAAACATCTGCTCCACCCCAGGGGACGCCCGCTTGCGGACGACCTCAACTGCCAACAGGTGTACATCGGTTATCCCTCAAGCCCTGCTAATTGGCTGCTCTGGTTTACGCTCAGTTCTTTAATTGTCGCCTGGACCTGCCACGCCACGTTTAAGCGCCTACTAGCAAATTAACTATCGCCAACCGCAATGATCGAAGTAAAATCGAACAACGACCGCCGCCAAGCCGACGCCGTGCCCAACCGCCCCCACCTCTACGCCCTAACGGCTTGCAACGAAGCCGGCGTCACCCACGGCCCAGCCCTGGCCCGCCACATAACCAAATTAATCGTCGACGGAAAAACCCAATTGGACCGTCGCCGCTTCTCCATCAATCGATTCTGAGAGAAGCTAATGTGAATAGGCATGTGCAGCGACGCCCTCATTCGCCCGAGATAATGGATCTATCGGTGGTCACTGTTGCATAAATTCGGCGACGT
>CAXGRO010000883.1:0-2253 GCA_964012055.1 uncultured bacterium | reverse complement strand
TCCCCGGCCGCTTGCAAGAGCAGCAGAATCAAGGCGGCCTGGTCGAGGGCATCTTTTTCGCGCGGCGGCGCGCTCCAGTCCGGGATATAACTATAGGCAAACACCCCACCCGCTTCCGCGTCGCGCAAGGGACTGTCCAGAATGGCATTCAGACTTTTCAGCGCCATGTCGCGCGCGTTCTCGTCCCCACTTTCTTCCGCATAATCCAACAAAAAACGCAGTACCCACCCTTCGACAAATTTGGCCCCCCTGCCAAAACCGCCGTGTAGTGTGTCAAAATCAGACACAACGCTTGTATAGATATCCCCAACATCGAGACGCCTCTTCTCTTGTTGCGCCCGCTTCCTGGCCGCCTCTTCCACTTTCTTATCAATTAAATTCCGGCGCTTCTCGTAATTGTCCAATAGGCGCCAGAGAAACATTTGCACGTTGTCGGCCGGCACATCCGCTGCCAGCGCAAAGGCGCGCCCATCCCCCCGCAAAACCGCCAGGGCGGGCCACCCCCCGGCGTCGTAGCGCCGCGCAATATCGGGCCGCCTGTAAGGATCGACGCGCACGGCGACAAAACGCTCCTCAACCAGGGTCCGCGCAAAACTATCCCCCGCGTTAAAAATCCCTTCACACCCCGGCGCCGCCAGATAGAGCAAAACCGGACAATCCCTCTCCTGCGCCTCCCGAAAAACGTCCGCACTCCAGGTACGCCAGGCAATCCCCTCATCGGCCCAGTTCCAGTTTTGCGGTTGGGTTGCGGCCGGCGGTCTACTTTCGGCCGGCGCAACGGCCGGCAATTTTTGTTCTTCTGGCGGCGCAGAACAAGCCGATGATATTAGGAGACAGACCAGAATCCAGCGTCTACATACAATCAGGCGCAAATGCCATTGCCATAAGATATTAAAATGCAAATACATCTTATTGAAATTAAATGATTTATGTAATTTTACACAAGTTGTAGATAAGTATATTGTTCATAGATCTCTGAGCTCGATAATGAGTTTTATGGTGCGCAGTTTGTGTTAGATTGACGGAGGCTAGCGACGTATGGCCCATTAACTCCTCCAGTCGCTAGTTTAAAATGGGAGTGAGAACATAGAATTCAGAGCACTATACCTACAAAATTATCTAAATTTTGAAACTACGTACGTTCACCGCCAACGATCGCCAAGCGGTTTGGGGGGGGTACCTCAGAGCGGATTCATTAGCCCTCCTGCCGCAGGACGCGGCAGGAGGGCTAATGCCTCGGAGCAGCCCATGGATGGGCTGCGAGCACCAAAGGTACGCCAGCCTGAAAGGCTGAGCGACATGAGCGGCGAGGTCACCCCCAAACCACGTCCCAGGCAAACGCCACTTTTACCCCTCTTTCACTATTAGTTATATTTGCTGCAAACTCCCAAAAAACTAACTCAATCCACAGAAAGAACACCATGAGCGTGGATATCAAACCACTGACCGACGAAGAACTCAACAGCTTGCCCAAAGAAGTCATCGTCGACCTCGAACCTCCCTTTGCCGACGCGCGCGGCGCCATCCAACCCCTGGTCGACGTCGATATGAAAAGCTGCGTGCTCATCACCTCCAATAAAGGCACCCTGCGCGCCAACCACTACCACAAAACCGACTGGCATTATTGTTACGTGCTGGCGGGCAGCATCGACTACTACCACCGACCCCACGGCAGCGGCGAAACGCCAGAGAAAGTGGTCGTAGAACAGGGGCGGATGTTCTTCACCCCGCCGCTGGTCGACCACGCCATGGTCTTTAACCAAGATACCACTTTTCTAACTTGGGGGCGCAACTCGCGGCGCCAGGAAGTGTACGAGGCCGACGTCGTGCGCATTCAACTGGTCGACCCCGCCGAGGTGCTGTGAGCGCCCTGTGCCAACGCCGAACCACCTGCCGCCTCTGCGACAGCGGCGACCTCGCCCTGGTGCTGGCTCTCGAACCGACGCCGCCGGCCAACGCCTTTGTCGGCGACGACACCCTAGACCAGGAGCAGCCGCGCTTTCCGCTGGACGTGTTCTTTTGCCAGAACTGCGCCCACGTACAATTGCTCGACGTCGTCGACGCGCGCCTGCTCTTTGAAAATTACGTCTACGTGTCGGGCACCTCGCCGGTCTTTCGCCAGCACTTTGCCGACTACGCCGCCGCCGTGCGGCAGCGCCTGGCGCCGAAAACGGACGCCCTCATCGTCGACATCGGCTCCAACGACGGCACCCTGCTCGACTGTTTTAAAGAGGCGGGGCACCCGGTGCTGGG
>CAXGRO010000882.1:0-2260 GCA_964012055.1 uncultured bacterium | reverse complement strand
AAGAACGATGGATGGCAACAAAAAGTTGCACGGTTTAATTTTTAATCTTCATTTGTGTTGTGAGTCCCGGCTGCCCTTTCCCCCGGCCACTCCCCCACAAAGCACCGCCGGCAAGGAGCCCCAACCGTCCTACTTAGTATAGCTCCGTTTATGGGGATCGTTTTTCTGGGGATGGGAGGTTGTCCTGTGGTTTTATATATCAATACTGTGGATACTTTTTGTAAGTCATTGGTAAATAACGGCTTAGGCAAATAGACATTGAAATTTGTAACTTGTTGATAAATAATCACTTACGAATTTCAACCTTACAAAAATCCGCTCAAAATCGAAAAAGTGTCCACAGTATTGATATATGCGACATTATTTTTTGCGGTGAATGAGACTTATTTATACGAGGAAATATGGTTGGGAAAAGAGCGTTTGGTCGCGGGACGATGGGGGAGAATATATGAGGGGTTTGTTTCTGTGTGTGTTGTTGGTAGCCGTCCAAGTGATGGGCGAGGAGAGGGCCGAAGGGGAGGGGAAGGGCGGGGCTATTCTTTTTTTTGGGGATAGTTTGACGGCGGGGTATGGGATTGATCCGGCGCAGGCTTTTCCGGCGTTGATACAGGGGAAGATCGACAGCCTCAAATGGGATTTTGAGGTGGTCAATGCCGGGTTGAGCGGGGAGACGTCGGCGGCGGGGTTGCGGCGCATTGGCTGGATATTGCGGCGGTCGGTAGATATTCTGGTGCTGGAGTTGGGGGGCAACGACGGGTTGCGCGGCATAGAGCTGGGGAGTACGGAGAAGAATTTGCAGGGGATTATCGACCGCACCCGGAAGAAATACCCGGAGGTGCGGGTGGTGATTGCCGGCATGCAGATTCCGCCCAATTTGGGGCCGGAATACAGCGAGCAGTTTCGCGCTATGTTTCCCCGGCTGGCCGAGAAGAATAAGGCGCAGCTTATTCCTTTTTTGCTGGAGGGGGTGGGCGGGGTGGCGGAGCTCAATTTGCCCGACGGGATACATCCTACTGTTCAGGGGCATGAGATCGTCGCCGAAAATGTGTGGCGGGTGTTGAAGCCGTTGTTGGAGGAACCCGAGAAATTTAATAATAATAACTAAGGCGAAACATCTATAGACTATGAGAGAGAAGATGAGTACATCTCAACAGACAACAGACAACAGACGGAGAACAAATGGTGGCGTTCGACCTGAGACAGCGGCCGCCCCGCAGCCCGCGCGTGCGCTTAGGGGGCTACGTCATCTTGCTGCGCATGTTCGACAAGGGACGCGCCACTATCGCCGGACAGCACGGCGAGTACCACTACGACTGCCCGATGGACGTGCACTTTATCGCTTACACCGGCATAAACGCAGATCAGTTGAAAGAGCAATTGTATGCGGGCAAGGGCGATTCTGACATCCTCGAGTGGATTCAGGCCAACGCGCAACACCAGCGCCAGCCGTGGGAGATCGCCCAGTGGTCTGCCTATCACATTGCGCGCACACCCACCGACACCGATACGCGCGAATATTTCAACGAAATGCACAAAGCGGCGAGCGAGTTGGGCGAAGACGTGGCCACCTGGTTCGACCTGCTCGATTTGGACGATTACGTCACCTTTGGCGGCAAGATGTGAGCTGCGTTTGAGCGCCAGGTGCCGTCGAGGAGAGGGCGTCCACAATGGAAGATCAAGCCAAAATCAATGAGCAGTTGCAAAGCGAGCTGACCCGCCTGCGGCGAGAACGCTCCTGGGAAAAGCGGCGAAAGCATTCGCTCTGAAGTACTGTTGATGCGCTCCAGTAGCGACTTGATGAAGGTCTCTTTAAAGATGTACCTGGAGTTGTGGGCGCTGGGCATACAAACGCCGGCCTGCGCCTTTTTCTTTGTCGACGAGGAGGTGCAGCGCATTATCCTGTACGTCGCTTTTCCCAACCCCCGCAAAGCCGGTCTCTCGTGGACACATCCCGATATGCAGGAAGTGGACGAAGATACGGCGGTGGCCAAAATGGATGTACCCATCACGGACGATTGGGCGGAAGATCTGGATTACTGGCGCCGGGGCGAAGTGTGGTATGTCACGCGCACCTACGAGGAAGACCTGGCCGTTTTGCAGCCCTTTCACGACTATTTTGGTCTGGACGGCAAATTGCCGGCTATCGGTCCCGAGTGGATCGTCAATAATGTGCCCTTCAAGTACGGCTGGGTCTCTGTGCGCTATAAAGAGGACCTGACCCAAGCCGCCTTGCATATGGCGCTGCGTCAACGACGCCCCC
>CAXGRO010000881.1:0-2271 GCA_964012055.1 uncultured bacterium | reverse complement strand
AAGATCAGCGGCTGCTTCAATTCCTGCGGCCAGCACCACGCCGCCGACATTGGTTTTTTTGGCAACAGCCGCAAAATCAACGGCATTCCCGTTCCCCACTTCCAGGTTATTTTGGGCGGGCAGTGGAAAGAAAACGCCGGCTCCTACGGCCTGGCCATGGGCGCCGTACCTTCCAAACGCATTCCCGACGTGGTCACCCGCCTCACCAGTCGCTACATCGACGAGCGCAATAAAGAGGAAAATTTCCAGGACTTCATCGCCCGCCTGGGCAAGCGCGAAGTAAAGGCCATGCTCGACGACCTCACTCAGGTGCCGGTTCACAGCGAAGACGCGTCCTTCTACAGCGATTGGGGCGACCCGCGCGAATTCACCACCGGCGATATGGGCATAGGCGAGTGCGCCGGCGAAGTGGTTCCCCTGGTTCAAGTCGAACTGGCTTCTTGCGAGCGCGAGTCTTTTGAAAGCCAGGTCCTACTCGACGAAGGCGAATACGAGAAGGCCACCCACACGGCCAACAGCGCCATGCTGCACGCCGCCAAGGCCCTGGTAAAAACGCAATTTCTCGACATCCCCGAAGACCCCCAAATCATCCAGGACGAGTTCCGCACTCGCCTCCTCGACACCCAGCTGTTCTGGGACCGTTTTGCGCAGGACAAATTCGCCCGTTATCTGTTCCGCGCCCACGAAGAAGAGGTGAGCGAATACACCCAGGAGTTCGCCCGCCAGCGCATTGAAGAGACGCAGCTTTTTATCGAAGCGGCCTACCGCTGTTTTGACCGCATGTCGAGCCAATAACCACAGACCGACCGAATTTTCCATCTGCAACTGCGAGCACCGGACTTTTAGCAAGATCCGGTGCTCCCTCACCCCTGCATCCAACTTATGAACCCAAAACGCATACACGTAAAACTCTTCCTCGAAGCCCCCCAGTCGGCGCCGCCCGATGAGGTTTTCCAAATTTTCAACAATTGGATTGCCGACACCGCCGACGAAGTGCTCATCGACGTGGCCGACTACAGCCACATTCACAACGGCCCCATCACGCTACTGGTCGGCCACCAGGCCGACTACAGCATAGACAACGCCAACGCCGAGATGGGACTGCTCTACTGTAGCAAAGAGGCATTAGAAGGCGACTTGGCAAGCCAACTGCGCCAGGCCGTCACCGCTGCCCTCAAAGCCTGCCGCCGCCTGGAAGACGACTCAATGCTACAGGGCAAAGCCAAGTTCCGCAGCGATTTGGAAGTGGCGACCAGCGACCGGCTCAATTTCCCCAATACGCCGGAGACGCTCGCCACCTTTAAGACGGCGCTCGAGAGCGGTCTAGAAAATTTGTACGGCGGCGCCAATCTCACCGTGGAAAACACCTCCTCGCCCGGCGATTTGCCCACCTTGCGGGTGCGCGGCGAAGGGGCGCACGACACGTCCAGCTTATTGGCTAATCTCGGCGCCTAAATAAGCCGACATTCAGCTGTTGACAGTATTTAGGCTTTTTGTATTTTAGGAATAGTTTGTCCGCAAAAAAGACGATTCACTTCCATTGCTGATATGGTTTGAAGGAGGAAGAAATGGCGTACATCATTGCCGCACCTTGCATCGACGTCAAAGACAAAGCCTGTGTCGAAGTCTGCCCGGTCGACTGCATTCATCCGACCGATGGCGAAGGTGAACCCCTGCTCTACATAGACCCCGACGAGTGCATTGATTGCGGTGCCTGCGAACCCGAATGCCCCGTGGAGGCCATCTTCGCCGAGGAAGACCTCCCCGAAGAGTGGAACCTCTACACCGAAATCAACGCCAAGTATTTTGAGTTGCGCGACAACTCCGAAGAGTGGGCACAGTATAAAGCGGATAACGCCGAACACCTGGAAAAGAAAGACTGAAAATCTCCACTCGTATTTTTTGCCGGAATGTCGTACGGCATTCCGGCTTTTTTATGCTTGACTGTAGCGCCAAACAACACCTAATTTTCTGTTCCTTTTTCAGTCGTAAACCGCAGCGGGACATACTATGGCCAAGGCAAAAAAAAGCACCGTAAAAAAGAAGCGCACCGTCGCCAAAAAAAATCCCCCTAAAGCACCCCGAAAAATAGCAAAGGCACAAACGCCCGACCTCGACGCCGACACCCTCTGGTTCATGTACCGGAAGATGGTCGAGATCCGCAAATTTGAAGAGCACGTTTGGGACGTCTACACCCGCGGCCTCATGCCGGGCCTGGCCCACCTCTACATCGGCGAAGAGGGCGTGGCCGTGGGCGCCTGCAGCGCCCTC
>CAXGRO010000880.1:0-2273 GCA_964012055.1 uncultured bacterium | reverse complement strand
ATTTACGAGAAAACGCAGATGTTTCTGGCCGGCTTCAAATCGCACGTGGAGTGCGGCGGCGCGCCTGTGGCGCTCGCCGATATTGGCGATTGGACGGCGCCCCTGCTCAACCCCGATCCCTATCCGGACGGTTATTTTCGCTAAAAGCCCCAGGAATCGCTCAGGAGATACCCATGGCCTCACCCCCCAAACGCCTCGCCGTCGTCGCCACCATCTACCGCTACTTGTCGCACGCCCAGCACTTTGCCGACCGCTTTCTCGTCGGCTACCCCTACGAGGGGCAGTGGCACCGGCCCAACGCCCAGGTCGTCTCGCTCTACGTCGACCAACAGCCCGAGGGCGACCAGAGCGTCGACCGCGCCCGCGAATTCGGCTTTGACGTCTACCCCACCATCGCTGAGACCTTGCGCTGCGGCGGCGACACCCTGGCCGTCGACGGCGTGCTCATCATCGCCGAGCACGGCAGCTATCCCAAAAACGAAAAGGGCCAGGTCCTCTACCCGCGCCACGATTTTTTTAAGCAATGCGTCGAGGTCTTTGAGGCCGACGGCCGCGCCGTGCCCGTCTACAACGACAAGCACCTGTCCTACAGTTTTGCCAAAGCAAAGGAAATGGTCGACGACGGCGACCGTCTGGGCTTCCCCATCTTGGCCGGCTCTTCCCTGCCCGTCACCTGGCGCCTGCCCGACGTCGAGCTGCCGCTGGAGTGCGAAATTGAAGAGGCGCTCATGGTGGGCTGCGGCGGCTCCGACCCCATGGACTACCACGCCCTCGAAGCCATGCAGTGCATGATAGAGCGCCGCAAAGGCGGCGAAACCGGCGTCAAAGCGGTGCAGTTAATTGAAGGAGAAGAAGTGTGGCGCGCCGGCGAGGACGGCCGCTATTCCAAAGAATTGCTCGAATCGGCCCTGTCGCGCAGCGATTCGCCCCAGGGCCTGACGCTGGAGGACGGCCGCACCCAGGACATCTTGGGCAACGGCGAGCTGCCCAAACTGGCCACCGAGCCGGCCGCTTATTTCATCGAGTTCAACGACGGCCTCAAGGCCACCCTGCTCATGCTCAACGGGGCGGTGCGCGACTACTGTTTTGCCTGTCGCCTCAAGGGCCAGAGCGACCCGGTTTCCACTCAGTTCTTTTTGCCGCCCACGCCCAACGTCACCTACTCGGCCGCCCTAGTGCACAAGATCGACGAAATGTTGCAGAGCGGCCAGGCGCCTTTTCCGGCCGAGCGCACGCTCATCGTCAGCGGCGCCCTGGAAAGCTGCCTGACCTCAAAAATCCAGGACCACCAGCGCCTGGAGACCCCGCACCTCGACGTTTGTTACCAGGCGCCGGCCGCCTCGCACCACACCCGCGCCTAGACCACTTCCTGCAGCAGCCCCTGCTGGCGCATCCAGGTCTCGACCTCGTCGCCGCCCACGTCGGCCAGCATGTGGCCGTTGATCTCCACGCACGGCGAGGAGTACTGCTTGCTCTTCTGTACCATTTCTTCGTAGGCGCCCGGGTCTGAAATAATGTTGCGGGCTTCGTATTCTAGCTTGTACTCATCCAAGACGCGGACCACGTCGTAGGTCCACCCTCACATAGGGCTCAGATAAGCGACGATCTTAGGTGCCGACATGTTTAGTCCTTTTCAGTCCAAATAATTTCCGGTGTTTCGCAGTCATCCTTTTGATGCAAGGTGCCCGTCGATAGATTCAACGCCTAGTTCACTCGCCCCAGCCCCAACTCCTCAGCCCGCTGCCCCAGGCGCTCAATCTGCTCGGCACTCAGCCCCGAGGCCGGCGGCAGCGGGTCGCCGCAGTCGATGCCCAGGCGGTAGCCCAGCACCGCTTTAACGCAGGGCAAATAACCGAACTCGCCAAACAATTCAAATACCTCCGAGGCCTTTGCCTGGGCCGCTTCCGCCCGCTTTAAATCGCCGTCGTTATAGGCGTTCCATATTTCCACCCAGCGCTCCGGCGCCATATTGGGCGGGCCGTCCACACAGCCCACCGCGCCCAGCGTCATGGCCGGCAGCAAAAGGGCGGCGCTGCCGGTAAAGCAAGCCAGCCCCATGCGGGCAAAAACCTGGACGTTAAAGAAGTTGGACGACGAGTGTTTTAAACCGGCCAATTGCGGCACGCCGTCCTGCATCTTCCCCATCAAGTCGGGCGTGATCTCCACCCCGGTAGAACTGGGCAGGTTGTAGGCAAACAGGGGCAAATCCGCCGCCGCCGCCACCACCCGATAGTGCTCGACGATCTCCTCGTCGCTGCGCGGGTAAAAAAACG
>CAXGRO010000879.1:0-2280 GCA_964012055.1 uncultured bacterium | reverse complement strand
GGGTAGCGCCAGTACACCTGGGCGTCTTTGGGAGCCAGGCCCACCGCGGCGTAGGCGGTGAAGAAAACGAGCTGGCGCATGCCATGTACCTCGATGGCGATGGGCGAGGAGTAGGCGGACTTGTCGTCGAGCGCAGTCCATTGGACGCCGCCGCTGTTTTTGTCGAAGGCGACGACGGTGGCTTCGGTTTCGGGATCGTAGACAAAGTCGAGAATGAAATTGTTGCGCTTGCCACCCACTTCGACGTAGAGCTGGTCGTCCACCACTATGGGGGAGGTGCAAAACCCCCAGGTGGGGATTTCGCTGCCGAATTCTTTCACTAGATCGTGGCTCCACAGTTTTTTGCCGTCGGCGGCTTGTAGGGCGTAGAGTTTGCCGCGGGCGCTGAGCACGTAGACGCGGTCGCCGTCGACGGTGGGGGTGGAGCGCGGGCCGTCGCCGCCCTGGCGCTCTTTGAAATAGCTGTCGGTGCGGAAGTGCCACAACTCCTCGCCGGTGGCGGCGTCGAGGCAGACGGCAAATTCGTCTTCGCCGGCGGCGTACATAGTGTAGGCGCGGCCCTGCGCGATGGAGACGGCGGAAAAACCGCGGCCCAGGGTTTTGCGCCATGCGGTTTGCGGGCCGGCGGCGGGCCAGGTTTTTAAAAGTCCGGTTTCGGCGGAGACGCCGTTGCGCTGCGGGCCGAGCCACTGGGGCCAGTCGGCGGCGCTGGCGGCGGTGTGCAGCAGGGCGGTGATGGCAAGGATGGGCAAAAACTTTTGGTGCATGGACAGACCTCTTGGTTGCATCAAGTGTAGCGGGCGTTCTGGTATTTGGGGGCGTAGAAATAGGGCAGGAGTTGATCGACCCGCAGCAGGCCTTGGGATGTCAGGCGGATCTGGTCGCCGTTTAAGGTTAGCATGCCCTGGTCGCGCAGGTGGTCGTAGGCGTCGCGGTATTCATCTATAATGTCGGCGTTGAATTTTTGACGAAAGTAGGCGGCGGAGATCTCCCCCAGTTTTAATTGCAGGATCATTTCGCGCGTCAGCTGTTCGTCGGGGGTGGGGGCAAAGGCGCGGTGGACGGGCAAATGGCCCGCCGCCAGAGACTGGATGTAGGTATCCCAGTGGGCCGTATTCTGGTAGTGGACGCCGCTCAGGTGAGAGAAGGAGGCGACGCCGGTGCCCAGCATATCGTGGCCGCGCCAGACTGCGTCGCGGTAGACGAATTGGCAGGTTTTATCCTTCTTGGTGGCGGTATAGGCGCTGGCGACCTGGTAGCCGGCGGCGGCGAATTGCTCAAAGGCGTATTGGTGCCACTCGCGTTTGGTCTGCCAGTCGGCCAGGGTGGGCTGGCGGTCGTTGGCGGCGAGCACGTCTTTGGAAAAGACAGTATTGTAGGGCAGTTCCATCTGGTAGATGGTGACGCTGTCGGGGTCGAGGTCGATGGTTTTCTGTACGGTGTCGCGCCAGCTGTCCCAGGTTTCGCCCACCATGCCGGCGATGAGGTCGACGTTGAGCTGGTCGAAGGCCAGCTCTTTGATCCAGGGCAGGGCGGCGTAGATTTCTTTGGAAACGTGGGCGCGGCCGTTGAGTTGCAAAATTTCGTCGTCGAGGTTTTCCAGGCCCAGGCTCAGGCGGGTGACGCCGATTTCTTTGATGGCTGTAAGTTTGGCGCGGGTAAGGGTGCCGGGCTCACATTCAAAGGCGATTTCGGCGGCCCCGTCCCACGCGATGGCGCTTTTGAGGCGGGCGACCAGGGTGCGCAGGTGGCGGGCGCTGATGTAGGAGGGGGTGCCGCCGCCAAAGTAGATGAAATGCAGGGGGCGGTTAGCCGCGGCGGGCAGTGTGCTGTAGAGCTCCACTTCGCGGGCCAGGGCGTCGAGGTAGGTTTGGATCTGCTCGCTGTTCTTGTCGGTGTAGACGCGAAAATAACAGAATTTGCAGCGCTTGCGGCAGAAGGGGATGTGCAGGTAGAGGCCCAGCTGGGCATCGGGCCGGGGGGCGGCGTTTTGTACCTGTTCGACCTGGGGCAGGGCGTCTTCGCCCCAAAACGAATAGGGCGGGTAGTTGGAGACGAAGACGCTGCCGACTTCAGTTTGTTTGCTGGTATTGGGTGCCGTGGCCGGCTCGGCCCGGGCCGTACTTTCACTCATGTTCTTTAACTTTCTCACCAAAACAATAAAAAATGCCGTCGGTGGCGCCAATGGCCAGTTTGTCGGCGCCGACGGCGGGCGAGGCGGCCAGGGCTGCCCCGGTGGCAAAGCGCCAGGTCTCTTCCCCGCTTTGCAAATCGAGGGCG
>CAXGRO010000878.1:0-2292 GCA_964012055.1 uncultured bacterium | reverse complement strand
CGAAAAACCCTGGACTTTGACGGACTGGTCGAATTTTAAAAGTCACACATCACGTACCTAGAATAAAGAATATATGGCTGCCCAGAGATATTTTTGGCAGAAAGAACAGGGCGATCAGCACAAAGATTACCCCGCCAGACGCGTCACCATATACCCTCCCAATCCCGTAAAAACAAATTCCCACACTAGCGCAAACACACAATAAAACAGCGAATCGGCGAGGATCGCACTCGCCTTAGATTCGCCGTACCCTTGTGCCTGCAGAATGAGCCCGGCCGCCTTGTCAATAAGTATTTGCAACATCCCCGACAAGACGTTGGCCATGACAAACCAGCCTACAAAAATGGCCTTAAAACTGAGTTTCTCTTTGCCCATTGTTTGCCCCATCACCAATTGCAATTGCTACAACATATCGCCTCTCTAGTATCCCGCGCCCAAAATACTCTACCCTACTCCCCCCGTCAAAGCAGCCCCCTTCCCCTAGCCCCCCCATTGCTATAGATTAACGCAGTCACCACCCATACGATCTCTGAGCGTCGGGACCTCCCCCTCTACGCGCCCCAGGCAAACGTCAAACAAAAGAGACTACCATGAAAATCGCCCGCATCGACCAATTCTTCCCCCGCCCCCGCATCCGCCTCGTCAAAGTCACCACCAATACCGGCCTCACCGGCTGGGGCGAAACCACCCTCGAAGGCAAACCCCACAGCACCACCGCCGCCGTCGCCGAACTCGCCGAATACTTCGTCGGCCGCGACCCCCTGCGCATCGAACACCACTGGCAACACGTCTACCGCTCCGCCTTCTTCCGCGGCGGCCCCGTCCTCATGTCGGCCCTCTCGGGCATCGACCAGGCCCTGTGGGACATCGCCGGCAAACACTTTGGCGTGCCCGTGCACCAGCTCTTGGGCGGCGCCGTGCGCGACCGCATCCGCGTCTACGCCCACTGGGGCATTAGCAATTTGAGCGACGCCACCAAAGACGCCGCCCGCCAGCGCCTCAACCTGCTGCAAAAGAGCGGCTACACCGCCTTCAAATCCGGCCCACCCGGCCCCTGGCGCGCCCACGAACCCCCCGCCGCCATCGATTCCTTTATCGAATGCGCCTACCTCATGCGCAAGTGGGTGGGCCCCGATGTAGAACTGTGCTTCGATTTCCACGGCAAGATGACTCCGGCCCTGGCCATCGAGGTGTGCCACCAGCTTAAAGGCATGCGCCCGATGTTTGTCGAAGAGCCGGTGCCCCAGGAAAACGTCGACGCCCTCAAGCAAGTCTCCGACCACGTCCCCTTCCCCATCGCCACCGGCGAGCGCCTACTGTCGCGCTGGGAGTTCCGTCAGGTGTTTGAAAAGCAGGCCGTCGCTTACATCCAGCCCGACGGCTCCCACGCCGGCGGCATCACCGAGCTCAAAAAGATCGCCAATATGGCCGAGGTTTATTACGTGCATATCATGCCCCATTGCGCCATTGGTCCGGTGGCTTTTTCGGCCTGTTTGCAGGTGGATGCGGCGGTGCCAAATTTTTTGATTCAGGAGCAGATTGACCAGGGGTTGGGGGCGGGTTTGTTAAAGGAGAGTTGGGAGGTGATGGACGGGCATATTGCTTTGCCCGACAAGCCGGGGTTGGGGTTTGAGATTGATGAGAAGGAGGCGGAGAGGAATGTGGAGTATGCGGAGGAGTTGGGGGGGGAGTTTTATTATGGGGATGGGAGTGTGGCGGATTGGTAGAGTGTAGTTAGGTGTTCTAGGCGTTTGCCTGGGGCGCGGTAGAGGGGGAGATCCCGACGCTCATTCTCGCGGCCCATCCATGGGCCGCTCCGAGGCATTACCCTCTACGCTCAGCGATCGTATGGGGGATAACTGAGTTAACCTAGTGATGCGATCCTCATTGGGGGGAAAGGGGGCGCAGTACTCCACCGTCTCGATCACTCCTTTTTTCTACGTCTGCGGAGGTTGGAGGGGGATTTCCCGGAGTCCGCTTTGTGGGGGGGAGGCCGGGGGCAGGGTGGCCGCTACGTGACACTGCCCACGCCCCATCCGCAGCACGTCCGTCCCCATAACACTTTTGCGCAGATCTAGAAAAACTGCGCAAGGCCGCCCGGGACTCATAAAGCGGACGCAGGGAGGTCCCCCTCCAACCGTCCCCACCACGCCCAACATTGCTCCCCCTCCCAGCCCACGCTTATATTTCTACACCACAAAAAAACAAACCACCAAGGAACCCTCATGACCTCCACCCCACCCCCCCAAACCCAACCCCGCCAGCGCCTCCTCTACCCGCACGCCCGCACCC
>CAXGRO010000877.1:0-2296 GCA_964012055.1 uncultured bacterium | reverse complement strand
TGGTCGAATTTTAAAAGTCACACATCACGTCCTATTTTATAAGAAAGTATTTGTTTTTGCCGCGGCGAATAATGATGTACTTGCCGTGGAGCCCGTCGGTGGTGCGCATAGTCTGGTATAGATCGGTGGTGCGCTCGCCGTTGAGGTAGATGGCGCCGGTTTGGATGTCCTGGCGGGCCTGGCGTTTGGAGGAGGAGATGTTGGCGGCGACCAACAGGTCGACCAGGGGGAGTTCGGGGTCGGTCATGGTGTGGGAGGGGACGTCGTTGAAGGCCTGTTCTATTTCGTCGAGGTCCAGGGCGTGGAGTTCGCCGTAGAACAGGGCGCGGGATATCTTTTCGGCTTGAGCGACGGCTGCTTTGCCGTGGACCAGGGCGGTTACTTCTTCGGCCAGGCGGCGCTGGGCCTGGCGTTGTTCGGGGGATTCCTCGGTGGCTTTGGCCAGTTCTTCTATTTCGTCTTTTTCGAGGAAGGTGAAAAATTTTAAGTAGTCGACGACGCTGGTGTCTTCGCTGTTGATCCAGAACTGGTAGAACTGGTAGGGGGTGGTTTTGGCGGCGTCGAGCCAGATGGCGCCGGCTTCGGTCTTGCCGAATTTTACGCCGGCCGAGGTGGTGACCAGGGGGCAGGTCAGGCCAAAGGCGGGGCGCGAGATGGCGCGGCGGATGAGGTCGGTGCCGGCGGTGATGTTGCCCCACTGGTCGGAGCCGCCGGTTTGCAGCTCGCAGTGGTGTGATTGGTGGAGGTGCAAGAAGTCGTAGGCTTGCAAGATCATGTAGCTGAATTCGGTGTAGGAGATGCCGGTTTCTAAGCGCGACGACACCGAGTCTTTGGCCAGCATGTAGGGCACGGGGAAGTGCTTGCCCACTTCGCGCATGAGGTCGATGGCGCTTAAGTGGCCCAGCCAGTCGTAGTTGTTGACCATTTGGGCGGCGTGGGGGCCGGCGTCAAAGTCGAGGAAGGGGGAGACCTGTTTTTTGACTTTTTCGGTCCACATCTCAACGGTGTCCTGGGGGTTGAGGGTGCGCTCTTCGGTTTTGCCGCCAGGGTCGCCTATGAGGCCGGTGGCGCCGCCGACTAGGGCAATGGGGGTGTGGCCGGCCAGTTGGAAGCGGCGCAGGAGTAATATGGCCACCAGATTGCCCACGGTGAGGCTGTCGGCGGTGGGGTCGAAGCCGTTGTACAGGGTTAGGGCGCCTTGTTGCAGGCGGTCTTCAAGGCCCTCGGTGACTTGGTAGATGAGACCTCGGTACTGGAGGTCGGCTAGAATGTCCATTTTTGCTCTCCTGAATGGCAATAAAAAAGCCCCTGAATTTTCAGGGGCTGGTGATCGAAATGCTTTGGTTTAGGCACACATCGATATTAGCAGCCCCCGAGGTGGCGGTGGGAATAATAATATTGATAGGTGTGCGAAGTCTGCATGGCTAATAATCCGATTGTTTGAGAGTCAAATATAAGCCCGGTGCGCTATATCGTCAACGTTGGTAGAAGGCGGTTTTGACCTGGCCCCAGGTGCGGCCGGGTTGGGCGGGTTTGGCCGGCGCCTCGGGGGAAATTTGGTCGGCCGGGTGCACGATGATTTGCAGGCCTTGCATTGACTGGAAGAGGTGCTCGCCGTAGCCGTCATCGAGGACCAGAAACGTTTCGTAATAGGGGTTACCGGCGACGTGGATCTGAGTAGAGACGGTGGGCTGAGTACACACCAGGCGGAAGGTGGCGACCACGCCGGTGCAGGTTGGCGAAGAGGTCGGGTATTTGGTCGCCGGGCATAAGCTGGTTGCTGAATTCCATGGCGCCGCCCAGCAAGGGGCCATGGCGGAAGGGGCGCATTTGGTTTTGGGGGGAAACGCTGGCGGCGACGATTTCAAACGGGTCCTGGGGGATGCCGAGGTAGAATTGGGTGCCGGAGACCGGGAGATTGTCGAAGTCGGCCAGGAGGTCGATGGCCAGGGTGTCGCCGCCCTGAGCGGTGACGGTTTGGGAGAGGTTGTCGGCGACGCGCAGTTGTAGCGATTGGGCGTTGAGATCTGGGATGCTAGCCCATAGTAGAGCGGCTAGAATGAAAGCAAAAGATTTGCGGACTCGCATGGCAAATCTCCCTGGGGTGGAGTGATTTTCATCAATATACAAAATTGACCAGCAAACGCCAAAGAGTGTGGCGTGGGCGGCTTGCGTGGGTTTGTTTGAAAGACTATGTTTTACGCGCAAATAGGGTTGCGGGCGATTAGCTCAGTTGGTCAGAGCACCTGCCTTACAAGCAGGGGGTCGTTGGTTCAAGTCCGACATCGCCCACCAT
>CAXGRO010000876.1:0-2306 GCA_964012055.1 uncultured bacterium | reverse complement strand
GGTGTTGGTGGAGAATCGCGGGGTGGAGGAGGCGGGGAGGTGGTTGGAGCGGTTGGGGGAGTGGTTGGCCGAGGCCAATGCGCAGAATCAAGACGGGGTGACGCTGACACCGGCTATTGTAGAGTACCTGGCGGGAGGGGAGGAGATAAGCAGACTTATTGAGAATTTGGAAGAGTTGCGCGAGGCGACGCGGCGAGGGGGATTTGATATGGGGAATTTGTTGCAAAAGGAATTGGAATACAAGCGCTTTGAGTCGGAGGCGAGGCGGCAGCGCGATTGGGCCAAGGAGCCCGAGGAACAGCGGGTGGTGTTTGAGGGGTTGGAGTGGTTGGGGGAAATGGAGGAAGAAGGGGCGTATGTATTAAGTGAGCGGGATAGGCGAGAGGCGAAGCGGGCGGCGTTCGAGGCGAACTTATTTTACGAATTTCTGATGGAATTTAAGGGGCAAACGGAGCGCGAGATTGTGGTGGTGGGCAATGAGCGCTATGGGCGGCAGTGGGTGGTGGAGCCGCTGGAGGAGTATTTGGAGGGGGAATTTGAAATTCGCTATTTTCGCACGCCGTCGCACGGCTCAATGCGGTTGACGGTGCCGCATTATTTGGAGCGCTTCCAGCACAACGGTTTTACGCCGGAATTTGCGGTGCAGTTGAGCCGCCAGATGCCGCATGTGGTGATTGTCGACGAGTGCAGCCCGCGGCAGACCGAGACCTACAGTAAGTTTGCGCGCGGGGTGAGGGATTTGGTCAATTGGTTTATGGTGTTTAACGATTTGCGCGCGGAGGGGGATGGGAGTAAATACGAAGAAGAGAGCGGGCTTCCGACATACCACTTTCCAGAATTAAAAAAGTGGTACGAGTACGTGCAGGTGCGGCGCAAGATGAAACCCTGGATTGAACCGGGGGAAGTTTACGCCGTGTCGCACTGGGCGCCGGAATTGAAGGATGAAGTGATTATGGGGGGCATGGTCATCCCAAGTAAACGGCCGGATTTAGGGAGTGTCATGGCGCAAGTGGTGGTAGCGAATCCGGCGATTTATCGCACCCAAGGGGAGAATTTAGCGCCCATCCTGAAGGAGACTGAGCCGTATTATTTTAATGACCCGGAGAAAATGGTGAAGGAAGAATTAGTGCCGGGATTTGGTGCGCACGGTTTTGAAGTGCGGGTAGAAGGGGCGACGACGGACGATTACGTGGCCGCGGTCCAGCGGCAGATTCGGCTGGAAATTGAGGTGTTAATGAAGGGGAGAGGGTGAGCGGGCAAAAAGGATCACACCTGGCTAAGAGGGCAAAGGCCAAAAAGATGGCTGATATAATGGGATATATAGAGGCGAGCGAGGTTGAAGCCGTTGCATACATGGCATAAATTAAAAGTTCACTCATTCAATCTTTAACCTACTTTGAGAGGTGTATATTATGGTTATCCGCAATTGGCGTGACCAAGTGCCCTACATCGGACACGAAACCAAAATCATCTGGCCGCTCTTGACGCGGGAAAACCCCGACAAGACCAAAGAAGAAGGCGCCTGCCTGCTGTCGCTGGCCAATTTCACCCGGCACGTGGTGCAGGGCCGGATCACCACGGATTACCACGATCACAAGGACAAAGAGCAGGTCTATTATTTTATTTCGGGCAGTGGCAAGATGTTGATTGACGATGTGGAGTATCCGGTTACGGCCGGCGATGCGGTGCATTTGCCGCCGCTGTGCAAGCACCAGGTCATCAACAATACCGAAGACGACATCGAATATCTCAATATTAGCGCCTTTGTAGAAGAGTAATGGCAAGGGCGACCAAAATCGTCGCCGGAGCGGCACAAATTGGTACTCATACCGACCTGGATGCCAATCTGGATAAAATAGTGTCGTCCATGCGTCAGGCCGCCAAGCAGGGGTGTGAGGTCCTGCTTTTTCACGAAGGCTGCCTCACCGGGTATCCCGACGCCAGGCAAGTAAAAAAGCTCGATTTTGATCTGGTAGGCCGCGCCGAAAAAAAGATACAGCGCCTGGCCAAGCGTCTGGGCATGGCGGTGCTGCTGGGCAGCACCAGCCAGCAGGGCAAAGATATTTTCAACGACGTGATGATCGTCGACGAAAAGGGAGTGCTATTGGGCCGTTATGCCAAAACCTGGCGCGCCGGAGAACCCTGGTACGCGGCGGGATCGGGTCCGGTCGTTTTTCGCGTAGCCGGAGTGGAAGCCACGGTTTTGATCTGCCACGATCTGCGCTATCCCGAATTGCCCCGGCTGGGCGTGGCGGCCGGGGCGCAGATCGTCTTCATCGCCAACAACGAGAGCGGCCTCACTTCCG
>CAXGRO010000875.1:0-2307 GCA_964012055.1 uncultured bacterium | reverse complement strand
TATACCTTCTGGTTCAATGCGGTGGAAGCAGAGGTCTACGGCTATTCGATTTTCTTCACGACGCTGGGGGTGTGGCTCATACTCTACTGGGAGGGCACGGCGCACGGCCAGACCAACGACCGCTGGCTCTTTCTCATCGCCTATTTGTTCGGGTTGGGCGGCGGCATTCACCTGCTGTGTTTGCTGACGGTGCCCACCCTGTTGATCCTGGTGTGGTTTGCCGATGGGCGGCTGCGGCGGCTGATTTTGTTGCTCTTGGGCTTGGGGGTGTGGGGCTTTCTCGCACTGGCAACACTGGGGCCGGGCACGCCCAGCAATGTAACCATCGCCTTGGCCCTTGTGGGCATAATGGTGTACCTGTATCACAACGACGATCAGCGCTCCTGTTGGCTGCTATTGGGGGTGGGCATACTCTTTGCCTTGGGCTATTCGACCTATGGGGCCCTGTATATACGCTCGGGCCTCAACCCGGCCATCGATGAGAACGACCCAGAGACCTGGGTGATGTTCTTGAAATTCCTCGGCCGCGAGCAATACGGCACCGATAGCCAACTGCTGGGCATGCTGACGGCGCGCGCCAGCCGCGCCTACCAGTTCTGGCACCAGCAGATGAAGTATTTCTTCCAGCAATTCCCCTTCCCCCTGTTCGAGCGCACCGTCGAATTCCGCCAGGCCACCAGCACCGATGCCCATTTTGTCCACATATCGCTGGTACCTTATCTGCTGGGTCTGGGCGGCCTGCTGTGGCACGGGCAGCGCGACTGGCGCCGCTTTGCGGCCGTGATGACTATGTTCATCGTCATGGGCTTTGGGTTATCGATGTACCTCAACATGCCCGACCCGCAGCCGCGCGAGCGGCACTACGTCTTTGGCGGCATGTTCTTTGCCTTTGCCCTGTGGATAGGCCTGGGCTGGACGGCGCTGGCGGAATACCTGCGCAGCAACATCGAGGCCGTGCGCGGCCCCCTGCTGGTGGGCGTAACCTGCGTTGGCCTGTTGCTGCCGGTGGGCATTGTGGCCAAGCTTTACCACGAGCAAGACCGCACCGGCGACCACATTGCCTATGACTACGCCTACAACATCCTCCAGTCGTGCGAACAAGACGGCATTTTGTTTACCAACGGCGACAACGACACCTTTCCTCTGTGGTTTTTGCAGGAGGTGGAGGGCATTCGCCGCGACGTGCGGGTGGTCAACCTCAGTTTGCTCAACACCAATTGGTACATCAAACAATTGCGCGATCGCGAGCCCAAAATCTCCCTCGAATTGAGCGACAACTACATCGACTCAACGCTAACCGACACCCAATATGTCGACCTCTACCAGCGCGTCTGGCAGGAGCCCCTGATCTCCCAGGTCCACGGCACAGTAAAGAAAGTGGGGCTCGACATCCAAATAGCGCCGCCGGGGGGCCACGAACTTTTGCGCGTGCAAGATTTGATGATTCTGGCCATCCTCAACTGGAACGCCTGGAAAAAACCCATCTACTTTGCCATCACCGTGGCCGGCAGCAACCGCCTCTACCTCGACCCTCATTTGCGCATGGAGGGCATGGTCATGCGCCTGGTCAAAGAGAAGAACCTGGGGGCGGACAGCGAAAAACTGGCGCACAACCTCTTTGAGGTTTACCGCTTCCGCGGGCTGATGGACCCCGAAATATACAAGGACGACAACACCACGCGGCTGCTGGGAAATTACCGCGCCTGCGTCATGCAATTGAGCGAGATGCAACTCGATGCCGGGCAAAAAGAAGAGATGGCCAAAACCCTCGAATGGGGGCGCGCCCACATACCCTACAGCTGGGACGGCTTTTACATGGGCTCGCAAATTTTGCAAGAGGGCGGCTACAACGACCAGGCCGCCGAATACCTCGAAGCGGCCGGTTCCTCGCTGCTCAAGCAATACGGACAAACGCCCCAGGCCACATATGAGACCCTCAACGCCATCGCCAACCTGCTGGTCAACTCCCACAAAGCCTACGACCGCGGCGGCCGCATATACAGCGACCTCATCGAGCTCGAGCCCGGCCGCTGGTCCCTCTACCACGACCTGGCGGCCACCTTGCAAGCCCTGGGCCGCACCCTCGAAGGCATCGCCTTATTGGAAGAATACCTGGCGGAATACGGGGAGCAGCCCAAAATCCAGGAAGCCCTACAGATTTTGCACAACTCCCTCAAAAGCGACGACGTGGCAGAGGAGACCGCGCCCGCTCCGTGAGCCCGCCCGTCACCATCGTCATACCGCACTTTAACGCGGACATCTTGTGCGACTGCCTAGAATCGGTATTCACCCACTCCGACCTGCCCG
>CAXGRO010000874.1:0-2336 GCA_964012055.1 uncultured bacterium | reverse complement strand
TACGCTTTTTTCAACCCCTTTCTACAAAATTGGACCTTTTTAAGACGGCTTCTTAAGCCCACGCCTCACACCCCCGAAACGCCATGTGCTCACACCGGCCACATAGCGGAGCTTTGGCAAGTAGAGATCCGTATTAACGCCCTCAACTGCCTCACCCCTAAATAGAAACGCACTCGGCCATTCATCATTGGCAATCCGCGTGGTGGCGGGCATGTACTGGATGGAACCGCCACGCCGCCACATGGCGCTCGTATTGGGCTCGGACCCGTGCAAAATCAACGGGTGGTGCACCGAAACATCGCCCGGCTCCAGTTCCGCGTCCAATACCCGCCACACAATAACGCACCCATCGCGTTCGTAGGCGGCCTCAATCCCATCAAATTGCCCAAATTGAAATTCTTCAATCATGAATTCACCCCAAACAGAATGGTGGAAATTAGTAAATACAAAACAGCAGTTCAAGGTGATTAAAGTTGACTCCGGCAAAAATCGACGTTATCGTCTGACCTATCTATATTCAAAAACTCAATATGTGAGCAATACGAATCGTAAATCGACCTCTTCAGAGCCGCCCCAAACTGCCAGCACTAAACTATGACCAAACAGACCTTATCGCCGGATCAAATAACCCACTTCAAAGAAAACGGCTACCTCATCCTGCGCGACTTCATCGAGGCCGCGCAAATAGAAACCTGGCGCGAGCAATTCTGGCAACACCTCAAGGCCGACCCCGACACCCCTTCCACCTGGCCCGACAGCTACGTAATTGAAGGTTTTGCCACCGACCCCGTCATGGGCCATCTGCCGCAAGTACAAGCCGTGGTCGAACAACTCGGCGGCGGCAAATTTAACGGCGGCGGCGGTTCCATGCTGGTGCAGTGGCCCAAAGCGGAGCGAGACTGGGCTCTGTCTAACAGCGGCCACATCGACGGCTACGGCCCGGGCGGCTGGAGCGGCGGTTTTATGCTGGCCGCCACCTCGTACCTGCACGACATAGAACACCGCGGCGGCGGATTCCTCTACTGGCCGCAGAGCCACCTATCGACCCACGAATACTTTTTGGAATTCCCCTCTCACATCGACGGCAGTTTCACCGAGCGCGAAGACTGGGAAGAACGCAGTTGGCGCGTCTTCTCCGATAAATCGCCGCAAGACCCGGTAGAATTCACCGGGCGCGCCGGCGATCTCATTTTCTGGCACTGCTTCCTGTGCCACACCGGCTCGCCCAACGTACTACCAACCCCGCGCACCGGCGTGTTCTCGCGCTGGCACCACGCCGACCGCGAGCAAATGCGCTACGACATCCCCAAAGACCTGTGGAAATATTGGAATATCTAATGCCGACCCTCGACGACTTTGCGCCCCTGCGCGCCGAAGTAGAAGAAGAACTGGGCACCCCGCTCGACGCCCTGGCCAACGACCCCATTCCCGTATTGGCGCGCCCACCACAATTGAGCGAAACGAGACCGCTGTGGGCCGTAAAAGTGGGCGAACGCGCCGCAGTAAGCGCTAAAGCCCAGTGGGTGGAACCCCTGCAAGGCGTGGTCGACCGCCTCGGCCACGAAGAGTTATTTGCCGTTTTTGGTGCCTACGAAATGGCGCGCGTCACCCTGCCCGACGGAGTGGGCCTGTGGGGCCCAAGCTGGTACTACGTGGGCGACCAACACACATTCCAACCGCCTGACGACAACCGCCCCGTCCAGCTCACCCCCGAGCAATTGGCCGCCACCGTCGACTTTGACGTCTTCTGGCACTGCCAAGCAAAACCGCTCGTGGGCTTTGGCGTTTTTGAAGACGACCAGCTGGCGGCCCTGGCTATTGTCACCCCCACCTTTGAGAGCACCTGGGAAATCGGCGTAGACGCCGCCCCCCAGGCCCGGGGACGCGGCCTGGGCCTGGCCGTGGTGGGCGCCGCCGGCCGCTGGATTTTGCAAAACGACCGGCTCGTTTTGGCCACCACCGCGCCCTGGAACATACCGTCCGCCCGCACCCTGCGCTCGGTGGGGCTCAGCCACGTCTTAAGCGATATGATCGCCCTGACCGGCCCCTTCACCGTCCCCCCGCAACCGCTGGGCTTCCCCTACCCCGGCGCCGAAATCTACAACCACTACCCCAACTGGGCCATGAACCAGCACATTCTGCCAAGGCAATAGGGCGCAACGCCACCTGACACACACCTCATTCCATTATTAACAATACTGTGGACCCTTTTTGTAAATCATTGATAAATAACAGCTTAGACAAATAGGAATTGAAATTTGTAACTTGTTGGCAAATAATCGCTTACGAATTTCAACCTTACAAAAATCCGCTCAAAATCGAAAAAGTGTCCACAG
>CAXGRO010000873.1:0-2337 GCA_964012055.1 uncultured bacterium | reverse complement strand
TTTCAACCTTACAAAAATCCGCTCAAAATCGAAAAAGTGTCCACAGTATTGATTAAAAAGAATATTAAAAAAAATTCGCTATTAATGTTGTGGGAGCCAAAACCCGTTTTCTATAGAAATTTTGCTGAAAGATTTGTGTACTCTAAACTTGGGTCATTGTTTAATTACACCAAAATGGTGAGAACAATTCTTGAGAAAGAGGATAAAGAATACAATTATTGGCTTTCTCACTATACTCAATTTTTTAAATCGTTGGAGGATAATGGTTTTAAAATTGAAAAGTAAAAAACAGGCATCTTTAAAGATTATTTTATTATGCGATTAGTTTCAAAAGACCCTATCTACACGACACCAACAACCGCGTAGCCTCTACTATAAATCCTAATAAGTTTACCTATGTCTCCAATAGGATACGTAGAACAGCAATCGCCCTCACTGCTACACAAATGAGGGCGATTGCTGTTCTAACGTCCGCGCAGTCAATAAACCAAATGTTTACTGGGGGTCCAGGGGGTGGGGGTGTTGGGCCGGGCAGGCCCCCCGAGGGACTCACAAAACACCAGAGGCAACACCCCCACCCCCTGGACCTACCAAGCAAACCCCATCCACCCCACCTAGCCAATCAAGCGCTACTAGAGGCCGACCTCTCCCCTCGCTTCCGAGGCCGTCGACCTCTCCCACCGCGACCACCGTTACGACTTTCCCCTCCCCCGCCTCGTCCGCGTCCTCCTCCCCGCCCGCGCCCCCCGCGACTGCCGCGCACCTTGGACAAATCGGGTTCTTCGCCCACCCACTCAGGTTCAACGCGATTGATCTTTAACATGCGTTTTAGATTGCCTAGATCCCGATCCGTCACAATGGTCAGGGCTATCCCGGTGCGCCCCATGCGGCCGGTGCGGCCGGTGCGGTGCGTGTACATCTCGTCGTTGAGCGGAAAATCGTAGTTGATCACGTGGGTGACGTGGGTAAAATCGAGGCCGCGGCCGGCCACGTCGGTGGCAATGAGAAAGCGAATCTGCTTTTCGCGGAAGCGCGTGAAAATGGAAGTGCGGCGCTCCTGGTCCAAACCGCCGTGGATGTATTCGAGCGAATTGATCTTGCCGCGCAGCGAGCGCTGCAATTCGCTGCCCTTGTCGCGCGAATTGCAGAACAAAATGGCCTGCTCGATCTCCTGGCCCTTAATATAGTCGGTGAGCGACTTGAGCCGGTCGTTGCCACTGTGGAAAAAGCAGTGGCGCAGCGATTGCGGCGCTTTTTGATCCTTGTTGAGCTCAATGCGCACCGGGTCGTTGAGAAACTTCTGCGCCAATTTGTCGATCTCGCGGGGCATGGTGGCCGAAAACAACAAGGTCTGGTGCTCGTGGATCAGGCAGGACATGATGAAATCGACGTCCTCGATAAAGCCCATCTTTAACATCTCGTCCGCCTCGTCCAGCACCACGGTGCGCACGTGGGTCATGTCGAGCTTGGTGTTCCACAGAAAATCGATCAAGCGCCCGGGGGTGGCCACCAATACGTGGACGCCGTGGTTGAGTTTGGTTTTTTGAATGCTCATGTCAAAACCGCCAAAAATGGCAAAGGGCGCCACCTCGGTATCGCGGGCAATATTGTCCACTTCTTCCACGTACTGCAGCGCCAACTCGCGCGTCGGCACCAGCACCAGAGCCTGTATCTGCTTGAGTTGGTCGTCGACGGCCTGCACCAGCGGCACGCCGCAGGCGCCGGTTTTGCCCGAGCCGGTTTCGGCCAGGCCCAGCAAATCTCTGCCTTCTAGGATATGAGGTATGGATTCTTCCTGGATGGGGGTCATATCGACATACCCCATCTGTTCTAGCGCACTGTGTATCTCAGGGCGCACTGCCAGTTCAGTAAACTTCATTATTTCCTTGTCTACGAGAGGTAAAACGAGAGTATGGAGGCATTAACTGCATCGTATAAAGGTAGATAAAACACCCAAATACGCAAACGCACCACTTCCCCCTCCACCCAATTGCGCTATTTGCCGCAACGATTATTTTATTTTCTTGGTCATTCCATTCCACTGTAAGAGAGGTTGGTAACTCTCTTATATACAACGTCGGCACCAGGTCCATACCTGCGTCGACCCAACAATACACCAACCCGGAAACCACCATGTCCGAAATTCGCGTCCGCGTCGCCCCTTCCCCCACCGGCCCCACCCACGTCGGCACCGCCTACCAGGCCCTCTTCGACCTGGCCTTTGCGCGCCAGCACAGCGGCAAATTCATCCTGCGCATCGAAGACACCGATCAGTCGCGCTCGCGCCGCGAGTACGAAGACCAGCTCATCGAAGCCTTGCGCTGGCTCGGCCTCAAC
>CAXGRO010000872.1:0-2345 GCA_964012055.1 uncultured bacterium | reverse complement strand
GGGGTAATCGGACAGGCGCAGGGCTAAAACTTCGTCTTTGTTGTTGAGCCGTTTGTCCAGTTTGGGCACCGTGAACATCAATTCGTCGGTGGCAAAGTAGGCGCGGTAGGCGGCGCCTTCGGCGTAGTCGAAAGGGTACCCCGTATCGAGCGAGAGGACCTGGGAATCGGGGTGGCGGCGGCGCCACTCGCCCCAGGTGGAGGTGACCACGCCCAGGCGCTCCAGGGCGATGCCCAGGTCGGCCAGGGGGCCGATGACGGGCGCGCCCCACATGGTGTTCCACAGCGAGTGGGTGGCCTTGTCGTACATGAGTTTATTGGAGCGGTAGAGGAAACCGCTGGTGCCCAACTCGTGTTCTATGCCGTGGTGGGTGGTCTTGTAGAGGACCATGGTGCCGCACAAGGTGCAGTAGACGCCGCCCACCGGCACGCCGCCCACTTTGTCGACAAACATTTCGTGGTGGCCCAAAATGCGCTGGGGGTAGGCGCGCGTGTCGCCATTGACCTGGAGGCCAAAAACAATGTGGTCGTCTTCCAGATAGTCGGCGTCGGCGGCGGCGATCATGGCGGGCTGGCGCAGGGGCGGGATGCCGTCCTGGGGCACGCCGCCCCACACCACTTCGTCGAGGCGGATTTTGGCGCTGTACTGGGTGCTGAAGTAGAATCTGAAGTTGGGGTCGATGAGGCCGTAGACCAGGGACTTAAACTCGGCGTAGTTGGGGTGGAATAAGGGGTCTTGATTCCACATCCACTCGTACCAGCGGTCGAGATCGGCGTCTACTGCAACTGCGGCCCCGGTTTTTTCTTGCATGAGAGCGAAGAGGCGGTGCATGATCAGGCGGCTGGGCACCAGACGCGCCACGTCCATGAGCATGGGCACAAAATCGGCCCGCCAATTTTGCTGCAGGTAGACTAAGGCGTCGTCGTTTTCCTGCGGGTCGGGCGAGATGAGCTGAAAAACTTTGAGTAGTTCGTCGAGAGAATCGGCCTGGGCGTCGGCGGCGGCGAGAGGCTGGGCGGACAGCACGAGGAGCGCGCCAAGAATCAGAATTTTCATAACGTCCTTTCTTACTGATCCAGCGCAGTGAACAAATCACATGTTCACAGGTGCATGGGGGCGGCGGTTTTGCCGGCGGTGCTTTGTGGGGGCGGACGCCGGGGGCAAAGAGTGGCCGGGACTCCACAGCCGCAGGCTGTGGGGGGAATGGGGCCGGGTAGGCCGCCCTTGGGGCTCACAAAGCACCAGAGGCAGGACCGCCGCCCCCATGCAACACCAAGCCCTCGTCAACCACACTGGATGCAATATTGAGATACGGACGCGTTCCGCGCCACAAGACAGGCATGGACCTGGGCGTCGGCAAGCACACCTAAGACGTGCGCCGTACCACCTTTCCCGGCAGATGCCCGGTGGGGGCTCCGTCGGCCAGCACCCAGACTCCGTTGACCATTACCCGGTCGACGCCAACGGCGTCTTGCAGCGGCTCGTCCCAGGTGGCGCGGGCGGCGACGGTGGCCGGGTCAAAGATCACCAGATCGGCGGCCTGCCCTGCGGCGATAAAACCGCGGTCGTTGAGGCCGTAGCGGCGGGCGGGAAAGCCGCTCATTTTGTAGACCGCTTCTTCCAATGAAACCAGGCCGCGCTCGCGCACGTAGTGGCCCAGAAATTGGGCAAAACAGCCGCGCCCCCTGGGATGGGGGTGCGGCACATTGTAGACGCCGTCGCTGGCCAGCATCATGCGGGGGTGGACGGCGGTGCGCTGCAAGGTTTCGGCGTTTTCTTCAGCGGGTGTTTTCCAGGGAAAGATAAAGGTTTCGACGCCGTGCTCCTCTAGCACCAGATCGTAGGCGAAGTCCTCCCAGGTTTTGCCCTCGCTGGCGGCGGCTTCGGAAAGTTGCATGCCGATGTAGCGCCCCGAAGATGTGTAGCCGACGATCTGGTTGCCCGCCTGGCCGAGTAGCTCGCGCAGGTGGGGCAGGCAGGCGGCGCGCCCCTGTGGGTCTTGCAGATTGGCCAGTACTTCGTCCATGCTGCCGGTCTGGTACTGCATGGGCAGCATCATCAATATGTGGGTCATGCCGGCCGGGTAGAGGTACGATTCAAAGGTCAGGTCGATGCCGTCGCGCTCCACCTCGTCGAGCAGCGGGCCGGTTTCGTCGTCGACGCGCTCGTGGGAGACGTGCACCGGGATGTTGGCCTGGCGCGCGAGCTCCATGATTTCCCGCCAGGCCTCGGTGCGCCCCAAAAGCTGGTAGCGCAGGTGGGCGGCGTAGATGCCGCCGTACTCGGCGGCAACTTTGCACAGTTCGACCAGTTCGCGCAGGTCGGCGTGGGCGCTGGGCTGGTAG
>CAXGRO010000871.1:0-2348 GCA_964012055.1 uncultured bacterium | reverse complement strand
GAACTGGGCCAGAGGACCGTAGAACGCGTCGGGGCGCAGACCCGGCTGGGCGGCGCCAACGCCACTGCTCAAGTACAAGCAGAAGCAGGCGCAAACGCACCAGAGCCGGCGGGAAGGCCGTATAGAAAACCCTGAACGGGCGCGGAAGAATTCAGCCATTGGGCGCACAGATAAAAATGGAACGCTGTAACCAACCAAGTGAACAACAATAAACGTTCGCTCTACGCGATAGGCTATCTCCCGTCTCCTGTTGCGGATGGGTATTGCGAAGCCGGCGGCGCCGTCGCCGCACAGCTGGGGGTGCAAAAAACATAACCCGTGTCCCCGACGAGATCAAGGCGAACACTTGCAAAAAGCGTTCCAACCCGGCTCCCTCGACGGGGCGTATCGAAAAACGACCGGCGTGTGTATATTTAAGCGCACACCACTGTAACCTTTACTTTACACCTTGCCCGCCTTGACCAACCTGTCAAAATACGTCCTCAAAGAGCACCTCGGCCCGTTCTTCTTTGCCATCGCCCTCATAATCTTCATCCTGCTCACCGACGTCGTCTTGCAAATGATGGACCAGGTTTTGAGCAAAGGGCTGCAAGGCGGCGAGGCGGCGCGCCTCTTGCTCTACAACCTGGCCTGGATTGTCGCCCTGGCCGTACCCATGGCGGTGTTGGTGGCCGTCATAATGGCCTTTGGCCGCCTGGCCGCCGACTACGAAATTATGGCCGCCAAAGCCTGCGGCATTGGCTTTTTCCGCATCCTGCGCCCGGCGCTGCTCGCCGCCGTGGTGCTCGCCGCGCTGATGATCTTGTTCAACGACCTCGTGCTGCCCGACTCAAACCACCAGGCGCGCAACATTTACTCCAATCTAAGACGCCAAAAGGCGGCGCTGGTTCTCAAAGAAAAAGAGGGCGTCTTCATCCACGACCTGGGCAAGAGCCAGTACAGCCTGCTGGTGCGCGAAGTGGACGAAGCGCGCAACCTGCTGCGCAACATCACCATCTACGACGCCAGCCAACCCGGACCGCCGCTCACCCTGCACGCCCCGGCCGGCAGTCTGCGCGTTTTTGAAAACGGCAAATACATTCAAATCACCCTGACCGACGGCGAATTCTACCGTGTCGACGCCGGCCAACCCCAGCGCTTTACGCGCGGCGCCTTTGCACGCCAAATCATCCACGTCAAAGACCCGCGCCGCGCCCTGAGCGACTACCGCTCGTCCTGGCGCAGCGACCGCGAAATGAACATCGCCACCATGCGCCAAAAAGTGCAACAACACCGCGAAAAACGCCAGCGCCTGGAAGCGCTAATGGACTCCAGTGTCAGCCGCTTCATCGAGCGCCTCGACGCCACAGACGAGGCCATGCAACAGCCCCAAACGTACGCGCGCCCGGCGCCTGCGGCCAACGCCGATTCCCTGCTAAACACAGAGGTCGAAGCCCTCAAAAAGCGGCTGGTCACCCAGCACCGCCAGATCGAGCGCCACGGCGAAGACATCGACCGCTACTCCGTCGAGATCCACAAGAAATTTTCCATCCCCTCCGCCTGCGTCGTCTTCGTCCTGCTCGGCGCCCCCCTGGGGGCGCGGGTGCGGCGCAGCGGCGCCGCCGTCTCGGTGGCCGTCAGCCTGGTGTTCTTTTGGGTCTACTGGATGTTCCTCATCGGCGGCGAAGAATTGGCCGATCGCGGTTTTATTGCCCCGGCCGCGGCCATGTGGGCCCCCAACCTCACCTTTGGTCTGCTGGGCGCGTACCTGACCCGGGCCACCGCCCTCGACCGCCCCCTCCTAAAGCGCCGGCGTCGGGAGATAATGTCGTGAAACTGCTCGACCGATATCTGCTGCGCCGCTACCTCACCAGCCTGCTGCTCTCCGTCGTCGGGCTCTGGCTCATCTCCGTCATCGTCGATTTAATCGAGCGCATCGACACCTTTATAGACTTCAAAGCCACCCCCCTGCAAATCCTGTCCTATTATTTTTATCACAGCCCCTACTGGATTATTCTCACCCTGCCCATCGCCACCCTGCTGGGCACTCTCTTCGCGCTGGGCAATTTCGCCCGCAACCGCGAAATCACCGCCATGAAGGCGGCCGGCATCAGCCTCCACCGCATCCTCGCCCCCGTCTTTATCAGCGCCCTGCTCTTTAGCGGCCTGGCCTTACTCTTTACCGACCGCATCGTGCCGGCGGCCACCTTCCGCTACAACCGCATCCTCGACCAGATCCGCTCCCACACCTACGGCGACGGGTCGCGCAAGCAAGTGCTGCTGCAGGATGCCGATAACCAGTTCATCTTTGTGCGCTCCTACGACGCCGGCAACCGCCGCGGCCACGAAGTGAGTTGGGAATGGCACCC
>CAXGRO010000870.1:0-2350 GCA_964012055.1 uncultured bacterium | reverse complement strand
ACGGCGACCAACTCGACGTCGTCAAAACCGTGCAAAATGTCCAGGTGCTGGTTGCCCTTGCGGCCGGTGCCGACAACGCCGGCTTTTATTTTTGTCATGGTCTTTCCCCCAAAGGCCGTTTGTTGACTTTAGATCTTGGCCAAATTAATTTGAGAATTGTTCTTTGAGCGTTTTAACAATTATACTGCGAGTTGCAATGACGCATTTGAAGTTCCCGCATCGAGTCATAAACAAACGGTATAGTATATTGATGTGCAAGTGGATTCTGGCGGGCATGGCTCTGTGGCTGTTGGGTGCCTGCGGCGGCAGCGAGAGCACCGGGCCGCTGCCGCCGAGCACGGCGGTGGTGTTGGAAGCTGCCGCACCGGATTCTCTCTTGTCGGCCAGTCAGCCGCTGCCGTTCACGGCACTGGTGCAGGACAGCAGCGGCATCGAGAATGTGGTTATGGTGTTGCTGACCTTGCGGCGTGGCGAGGAAGTGAGCGAGGCGGATACCCTGAGGTTGCAGGAGACTATTGCGGCGGATCGGGCGCAGTTTGGGGCCGCGTTCGACTCGACCTTTGCGGCCGGCAAGAAGGGGACTTACAGCCTTGAATTTCAGGCCGTCGATGTGGAAAATCGCGTGTCGGATATTCTTGTGCGTCAGATATATCTGCAAAACGAACCGCCGCGCATGTCCAATCCGGTGGCGCCCGACACCTTACAGCGCGAGATCGGCGTGCCCCTACAGGTGCACCTCACGGTGACCGATCCGCAGGGCGTGGCCGATCTAGATTCGATCTATTTTAAATTTCAAAAACCCGACGGCAGCTTTGGCGGCGAGAGTAGAAATGAGGGCGGCTTCCCCTTCTGGCTCTTCGACGACGGTAATGCCGTGGTCTCAGGCGACCGAGAGGCCAATGATGGCGTGTTCTCATGGCGCTTTGCCATTGATGTCGATCCCTCTAATAATGAACCTCCCGATATCGGTACATACACGTTCATTTTTTTTGCGCGCGACAAGGTGGGCCACATCGTTACTATGAGTAAAAATTTCGAATTGATTCCCCTGGAAAGATAAATTTACGCAACGGACGAGGAACACCATGACAAAAATTCGCAGTGTGCAGGCGTTTCCACTGGCGTACCCGGAGCCCCACTACAAAGGCATTGAGCGCTATATCACCCTGGCGCGGGTGGAGAGCGAGGACGGCATTGTGGGTTGGGGCGAGTGCATTTCGCAGTTCAGGGAGGCGTCGCTGGCCACCAAGATCATTATGGAGCAGGGGTTTGCGCCGCTGCTGGTGGGGGAAAACGGCCTGGCGACTGAAAAGCTGTGGCGCAAAATGTTGGACCACGCCTGGTGGTACGGCCCCGAGGGCATTGCCGCCTTTGCGGTGAGTGCCATAGACGTGGCCCTGTGGGACCTCAAGGGCAAGGCGCTGGGCATCCCGGTGAGCCAGGCGCTGGGCGGCCAATTGCACGATAAGGTTGTGGCCATGGCGTCTTTTATTTTTGACATGGAGGACGTGCAGTGGACTCTGGACGAATTCCGCTGGATGGTCGAGCAGGGGTATTTTGTCGTCAAGGCCGGTTGGGGCATGCGGCCGGAAGCGGTTTTTGGTATGGACCGCAACGCCGACATCGACATGGTGCGGCAGGTGCGCGAGGTGATCGGCGGCGAGCCCCAGTTGATTGTCGACACGCCCGGGGCGCGCAATTTGTGGGATGTCGACACGGCCATCCAGCGCTTTCGCGACTTGGAGCCGTACAATTTGCGCTGGATTGAGCAGCCGCTCTTGCCCAGCGATCTGGACGGGCACGCGCGGCTGCGCGCGGCGGTGGCCACGCCCATTGGCACCGGGGAAGACGAGTGGGATTTGGAGAGTTATCGACGTCTCATCCACTCGGGCGGGGTGGACGTGATTCAGATGGACCCGGGGCGCTGCCACGGTATTACGGGGTGTCGGCACGTGATCAAATTGATCGAGGCGGAGAATTTGCAGTGGAGCGCGCACACCTGGAGCAGCGCGTTGAATACGGCGGCGAGTGTGCATTTGATGGCCAATTCGACGCACGGGGTGGCGGTGGATTTTAAGCCGCATGAGTCGCCGATGCAGCACGAGTTGGTGGGGGATCCCTGGGTGCAGGAGGGGGGGTATTTGGGGGTGCGGGAGGAGGCGGGGTTGGGGGTGGAGGTGAGGGAGGAGGTGGTGGAGAAGTATTATTTTGATAGTTAGTGGGCGTTGGCGTGTGACGCGGTTTGGGCATGTCCTCAGAGCGGATTCATTACCCCTTCTACCGCAGGACGCGGTAGAAGGGGTAATGAATCCGCTCTGAGGACATGCCCAAACCGCTCAGCGGGCGTTGG
>CAXGRO010000869.1:0-2354 GCA_964012055.1 uncultured bacterium | reverse complement strand
CCCATCCGCTACGTCCAGCCCCCGCCCGAAGGGCTCGACTCCATCGCCAGATTATAAAAAAACCGGGCCCGCAAAATGCGGCCCGGCTTTTCTCTTCTACCTTCATCTTTTATTTTCGCCCCGCCCCCATCTTCTCCAACACGGTCTTGGAGATTTTGCACACCATAGTGTAGGCCGGGTCGAAAATATTGCCCAGATCGTACTCGACGCACTGGCCCAAAAGCACGTGTGCGGTGCGGACGTCCAGCCCAAAATCCTGCCCCAACCAGCTCAACATTTCGGTAGTGGCGTGCTGCACGCCCTGGTCCAGCGGCCGCGCATTGCCCACCGCCATAATGTATTCGTCGTTTTCCAGCCGTGGCCAGCCGATGGTTTTACCCTTGAGCAGATCTACCGTAAAAATCACATCAAAGGAGATCTCCACGCCCGTGCCGACGATCTCGCCGTCGCCCTGAATGGCGTGACCATCGCCGATGTGGAACAATGCCCCGGGCGCTTCTACCGGAAAGTAAGCCTTAACCCCCTGGACAAAACCGCGATAGTCCATATTGCCGCCGTGGGTCGATGAAGTGGCCGTGGAAATGGCCTGCCGCCGCGGCGGCGCCACACCAAAGCACCCCACCATGGGGGCCAGAGGCAGTTCGACGCCGGTCAATTGCGTTTGCGGCGACTCAAGTTGGATAGTATCCTTTTCCAGGTCGACGCGCCAGTAGCACAAATCGACCTCGTCGTCAAATTGGGGCACAAACCCCGGCTCCAACACGTTGGCGGCTATTACGCCGCGCGTCCACCCCATCTCGCGGTTGGGTGCGAGTTTGTCCAGGGTCACCACCAGCGTATCGCCTGATTCGGCGCCTTCGATATAAAAGGGGCCGGTCATCGGATTGCCGCGTTCGCAAACCTTCTCACACCGGGCGTCCTGGCCGCCGGCGTCCACCGTAGTGGTGGATACCGTATCGCCGGGAGCAATGCGCAAAACGGGCTCGTGCCAACCAATAGTGTTGTAATAAATTTCGGGAGTAAACTGATGATGGGCCATCAGCGCACCTTCACTTCCTTGCCGCTGCGCGCCGCCTCGTACACCGAGTTGATGATCTCGACGGCGTGACGAGCGCTGTCCAGCGTGATAATCGGATCTCTGTCTTCTTGGATGGACGCAATCATGTCGGTGATGATCTGGGTGTGCCCGTCGGAACTCACCGCCATGGGGTCGGCGGCGCGGTTGTCCTGATCACCTGCTCCGTACATGCCCAGCATCTCTTTCTCTTCGCCCCCCCCCTCGTCGTTCTGCAATTTCCAGGCGACCAACTCGCCCTCTTCCTTGACGATTGACCCCTCCGTGCCATAAATAGTCAGGCGCTGGTTGTAACCCGGGTAGGAACACGTTGTGGTGTAGAGCGTGCCCAGGGCGCCGTTGGCAAAGCGCAACAGCGCTACGGTTTGGTCTTCTGCTTCTATGTCGTGGCCGAACACCCCGTACATGCCCATCACCGACTCCACCCGACCGCACAACCACTGCAGCAGGTCCACCGTGTGCACACCCTGGTTCATCAGCGAACCGCCGCCGTCCATACCCCAAGTCCCCTTCCACGAACCGTGCTGTCCCTGGTAATAAGACTGCAAACGAAACCACGGTAAGTGGCCGTGCACGCCCACCAATTTGCCCAGCTTGTTCTCCTGGATGGCATTCCGCACGCGCAAGTTTAGGGCGTCAAAACGCGCCTGAAAGATGCCGGCAATCTTGACATTGTTTTTGTCGCCGGCCGCCATCAGCGCGTCGATGCGTTCGGTGGAAATATCGGCGGGTTTTTCCACAATCAGGTGCTTGCCGGCCTCGGCCGCCGGGATGCCCACTTCGGCGTGCATGCCCGAAGGCGTGGCGACGTTCACCACATCAATTTCGTCATCTTGCAATAACTCGGTGTAATCGGTATAGGCCTTGCAACCGTACTCTTCGGCCGCAGGGCCGAGCCGCTCCTCGTCTACATCGCACACCGCCACCAGGCGGGCCCCGGGAGCCGTCAGTACGGACTTGCAATGGTGTTTGCCCATTCCTAGACCGATGACGGCAAAGCCGATTTCTGCTGTCATTGAATTCTCCTCTTGGATTATTTATGTACGCGGATCAAAAAACACTTTAGGGTTGCCGTCTTCACTGCGGACACAGCTGTTGATGACGGCACTGGGACTCTCACCGTGTAACTTATTGGTGCGGCCAACACTAAAAAGATATTTGCGCCCCGTCTGCAATTCCGCCTCGCCGCTTTCGGCCGCCCGTTTTTGTTGGTTGGAATGTACTCTACTTGGTTTGTACTCGCGCAATTCAAAGAGGTCGGCGTAGGTGCCGTCTTCGT
>CAXGRO010000868.1:0-2365 GCA_964012055.1 uncultured bacterium | reverse complement strand
TATGACTGTCTGAGGCCCGCCAGGGCCGAGTTTCATAGCTCCCCACCAGACCCCCACCCCCATGGCGCCTACTAGATATCGTCAACCATCCTACCCAATAAACAGGAAGAATCTTGATGAAGAACGTAAACGTAGAATGGGTAAAAGAAATTTATGGAGGAGGGAGAGGGTGGCACGTGGGGAATATGGTGCAGTGGAAAGGGAAGTATTACATCTGTTTTGTCGATGGGACGGGGCATGGGACGGAAGATTCGCAGATAAGAGTGTGCGCTTCGGAGGATCTAGGAAATTGGACGTCGCAAATTGCCATTGGGGCCAAGACCATAGATCCCAATTTGTTGGTCGTTGGTGATAAGCTGTTGCTGTACGGGGTGCGGCAGGGGACGACCCAGGGGGATCCCGAGATGGGGGTGCCGTCGTGGGAAGTCGTTACTTTGACGGAAGACGGGGTGCATTGGGGGGAGCCGCAGCGTTGTTTTGTACGGAATCGCGACTTTTGGCATCCGGTGGAATTTGGCGGGTGCTATTACGCGGCCTGCGATACGGCGGGGCGGGCACCGACCGGGGCAAACAATTCGGCGGACCTGCTAGTTTCGGACGACGGGGAGCGGTAGCAGTGGGTGGCGGAGATTGTGCACGGGGCCGAGGGATAGGAGTATTGCGATGTGAAGGGGGTGCGCTTTGGCACGCGGTCGCCCAGCGAGACGGCGCTGTGCTTTTTTGACGACGGAAGGCTTTTGACTATTACCCGGGCCCGGGGGTATTGTGCGCTGACTGCCATTGCGCAGCCGCTTTATGAAGAGTGGGAATATTACCTTTCGGAGGAGTCGCGCTGTTACGGGGCGGCGGTGGCCAGAGTGGCGAGCACGTGCTGGTTACGGGTCGCAGTTTTAACAACGAGGGGATTCGGGCGACGCAAGATAAATTTAATGAGAAATTTAGCGAGTACGATGAGACGCAATTGCGGACGGGGCTTTTTTGTACGAGGACAATGACATTCAGTTGCGGGGGGTGCTGCCCAGCGGCGGCGATACGGGGTATGCGGGGATATTGCCCGTTGGAGACAATAAAGCGTTAGTGGCGTATTATTCGACGTACGAGTCGCCGCCGGGCGGTGGTTCCAGTGTGTACCTGGCTTCGGTGGTTATTGAATGAGTGGAGGTAGAATTGAAATGAACAAAATGAAGAGACTTGAGAAATTGGACGGGGTGGGCAATGTGCAGATGGTGGAGGTCGACGTGCCGTCACCCGGTCCGCAGGAAGCGCTGGTGCGGGTAACGCGCAGCTTGATTAGCCGCGGCTCAGAATTGTTTGCGCGCTATGTAAAGGAAGAAGCGGTCAGTCCGCGAATTATGGGGTACTCGGATTCCGGCGAGGTGATTGAAGTGGGGGCGGACGTCGCGGAGGTCAAAGCTGGTGACCGCGTGATGGCCCTGGCGCCCCACGCCCAGTACGTGGTGCAGCCGGCCGGTGGCGACGGCGAGCGGGTTTTTGTGTTGCCCGACGGCCTGGGGCACGAGGCGGCGACGTTTATGCCGCTGGCCAATGGGGCGGTGGCATGGTCGCGTGCCACGCCGATCCAGGAGGGAGATACGGTGGTGGTGCTGGGGCAGGGGCTGGTGGGCAATTTATACGCCCAGGCGGTGCGCCAGCGCCGGCCGGGCAAGGTGGTCGTGGTCGACGCGACCGATATGCGCTGTGAAATTGCCCGCGCCTGCGGGGCCGATACGGTGTTGAACGCGGCTGAGACCGATACGGTTGCGGCGGTCAAAGAGCTGACGGGTGGCAAGGGAGCCGAGGTCGTCGTCGAGTGCGTCGGCGGCAATGCGGGGGGCAAATCGTTTGAGCAGGCCCAGCAAATGCTGCGCTCGGGCGGCGTCATACACCTGATTTCAAAATACCAGGCCGGCGATGGGGTACCGGGGTCGGGTTTGCTGCCGCTGGATTCGGGCATCATGCAGCGCTGCCAGATCGTCTTTGGTTATTGGAATGTGGCGGCGCCGCGCGGTCATTATGTGGACACGGCGCAAATGTTGCTGGAGGGGCTGCTCAACGTCGAGCCGCTGATCACTCACCGCCTGCCCTGGGAGCAAACGGCCGAGGCGTATCATATGTTGTTCAACAGTCCGCAGGAAGCGCTGGGCGTGGTCATCGAGTGGGAGTAGGCGGTGGGGCTAAATATTGAGCGGCAGAAAGCGCAACTCATGACGACCTCTTTGAGGCGGGAGGGCGCGGGTGCGTTTGCGTGTTGTGGGATAATTTAGGGCGCTTGGGTGCTGCCAAAAAGTTGCGCAATCGAGACACTGAACTCCGGCCTTGGCGCAGGCGCTCTTGCCGGGTCAACGCCTCCATTATCGTCTGCCCC
>CAXGRO010000867.1:0-2378 GCA_964012055.1 uncultured bacterium | reverse complement strand
TGGACACGTCGGTCAACCCGCGCACCCTGGCGAAGATCGCCGAGCGGGCGGCCAAGGTCCCCGAGGGCTTTACCCAGCACCGCACGGTCACGCGCATTATGGAAGGGCGCCTGGCCATGGCGCGGGGCGACAAGCCTGTCGACTGGGGCGCCGCCGAAATGCTGAGCTTTGGCAGTTTATTGCTGGAGCGCATACCCGTGCGCCTGGCGGGGCAGGACAGCCAGCGCGGCACCTTTGCGCACCGCCACGCCGTGTGGCACGACATCAAGACCGGCGAGCACCACAAGCCGCTGGGCCACCTCAGCGACAACCAGGCCGAGTTTGCCGTCTACAATACCATGCTGTCGGAGCTGGCGGTGCTGGGGTTTGAATACGGCATCAGCTCGGCCGATCCGCGGCGCCTGATCATTTGGGAGGCGCAGTTTGGCGATTTTGTCAACGGCGCCCAATTGGTCCTCGACCAATTCCTCAGCAGCGCCGAGGCCAAGTGGCAGCGCATGTCGGGTTTGGTGCTCTTATTGCCGCACGGCTACGAGGGCATGGGCCCAGAACATTCTAGCGCCCGTTTGGAGCGCTTTTTGCAATTGTGCGCCAAGGGCAATATGCAGGTGTGTTACCCGTCGGTGCCGGCGCAAATTTTCCACCTCTTCAGGCGCCAGATGCACCGCAATTTTCGCAAGCCGCTCATCATCATGAGCCCCAAGAGTCTGTTGCGCCACCCGCGCTGCGTCTCGCCCCTGGAGGCCTTTACCGAGAGCGGCTTTCGCCCCATTATTGGCGACGACGACGTCGCCCGGCCCGATAAGGTGGGGCGCGTCATCCTGTGCACCGGCAAGGTGTATTACGATTTGCTGGCCGGCCGCGAAGAAAAGGAACGCGACGACGTGGCGCTGGTGCGCATCGAGCAGCTCTACCCCTTTCCGGAGCAGGCCCTGCGCGAAGTGCTGGGTCTGTACCCGGCGGCTGAGCAGGTTTTCTGGGCGCAGGAGGAGGCGCGCAATATGGGCGCCTGGAGTTTTGTGCAGCCGCTGCTGGACGAGATCTTGGACCAGAACATGGAACTGCGCTACGTCGGCCGCGACGAGGCGGCCAGCCCGGCGGTGGGCACGCACCAGATGCACCAGGAAGAACAACAGGAAATTGTCGACCAGGCCTTTGGACCTGCCAATGAGGTGGTGCTGGCCGACGTTCAGGCCGAAAAGGCCGACACGGGTTCCGGTTAGGAGTGAGTTATGGCAATTGACGTGGCAATTCCCGAAATGGGCGAGTCGATCAGCGAGGTGGTGCTGATCGAATGGCTCAAGTCCGAAGGTGAGTACGTGGAGCGCGACGAACCGCTGTGCGTGCTGGAGACCGACAAGGCCAATGTGGACCTGCCGTCGCCCGACGCTGGCGTGCTGAAGCCGCTCAAGGCGGTGGACGAAACGTTATATGTAGGCGATGTGATCGCCCGCCTGGAGGAGGGCGAGGGCAAGGCGGCTGCGCCGGCGGCTGCGGCAGAACCGGAGATGACCGTGGTTTCGGCACCGCCGTCTGAGCCGGACGTTGTGGCTGAGCCGGCCCCCACTCCGGCATCTGAGCCGCCCCTCGCCCCGGCACCGGAAACTGCGAACGGCGACGGGGTGGCTACCGCGCTGAGTCCGGCGGCGCGGCTGTTGGTCGAGGAACACGGGCTGGACCCGACCCAGATAGAAGGGACCGGCAAAGGAGGGCGATTGACCAAAGGCGATATCCTGGCCTATATCGAGGAACGGGAGAAAACCGCGGCGCCCGTCGCAGAAGCCGTTGAGGCGCCGGCCGAGACGCCCGCTCAGGCGTCCGTGCCCGCACCGGTTGAAGCGCCGCCGGTGGTTGCGGCACTGTCGGCGGCGGTGGCGGAAGAAGGCGTGCGGCGGGTGCCCATGAGCCGCATCCGCCAGCGCATTGCCGAGCGGCTGGTGGCGGCGCAGCGCACCGCGGCCATGCTCACCACCTTCAACGAGATCGACCTGAGCGCGGTGGTGGAGTTGCGCAAGCGGCACAAGGAGCGCTTTCAGGAGGTGCATGGGGTGTCTTTGGGGTTTATGAGTTTCTTTTCGCGGGCGGTGGTGCTGGCGCTGCGCGAATTTGAAGATGTCAACGCCAGCATTGAAGGCACCGACATCGTCTACCACGACTACGTGCATCTGGGGATTGCGGTGAGCACCGACCGCGGCCTGCTGGTGCCGGTGCTGCGGCACGCCGAGCACATGTCGATGGCGCAGATCGAGTCCGAGATCAAGCGCCTGGCCGTTGGGGCGCGCGACAATAAGCTGAGTTTGGACGAGTTGAGCGGCGGCACCTTTACTCTCACCAACGGCGGGGTGTTTGGCTCGCTTTTGTCTACGCCCATTCTCAAC
>CAXGRO010000866.1:0-2385 GCA_964012055.1 uncultured bacterium | reverse complement strand
ACTTTACTGTGCACGATGGCCAATTCCTTGTCGAAATCGGGGTAGTCGATCCACAGGTAAAAGCAGCGTCGCCGCACCGCGTCGGAGAGCTCGCGGGTGCGGTTGCTGGTGATGATTACGTAGGGCGGGTCCTGGGCCCGAATGGTGCCGATTTCGGGAATGGTGATCTGCCATTCGGCCAGCACTTCGAGCAAGAAGCTCTCGAACTCCTCGTCGGCGCGGTCGAGCTCGTCGATGAGCAAAACGGGTGCTTTGGGATGGGTGATGGCCTGCAATAGGGGTCGGCGCAGCAGGAAGTTTTCGCCAAAGATATCGGCCTCGCGCTCTTCGAGGGTTTTGTCGTCGCCCTCGTCGAGTTTGAGGTGGAGGAGCTGGCGCTGGTAGTTCCACTCGTAGAGCGCGGTGTGGGTGTCGAGACCCTCGTAGCACTGCAGGCGGATGAGGTCGGTATCTAAGGTGCGGGCCATGACTTTGGCTATTTCGGTCTTGCCGACGCCGGCGGGTCCCTCCACCAATAGGGGCTTGCGCAGGGTTTGCGAGAGGTAGATGGACATGGTGATGTTGGGGTCGGCAATATAGGATTGCGCTTCGAGTAGTTCTTGAATGCGGTCGGTTTCGCTGTTTTGCATGCCTTTGGTCTTTGCTGGGCGCCAGTGGGGCGCGGGTCTGCCGTTGGGCAAAGGTATGAATATGCTTTGAAAATACTGAGGTTGCAAGCCTTGAGCATTGCTCGGTGGGAGGGATTCCATATATTACTAAGCCCCAACCCTTAGCGGAAGATGTGATTGCGTTGGAAGCGCCTGTAAAACAGAATGAAGTGTTAATCGACCAGCTCGAACGACCGCTGGGCAGTTTGCGCATATCGGTAATTGATCGCTGCGATTTGCGCTGCAATTACTGCATGCCCGAGGAGGAGTACACCTGGTTGCCGCAGCGCGACATTCTCGACTTTAACGAGATTGTACAGCTGGTAGACGCCTTTGTTGAATTGGGCGTAAGCAAGGTGCGGTTGACGGGCGGAGAGCCGCTGCTGCGCGGCAATTTGGTGGAGTTGGTGGAGCGATTGGCCGGCCACCTGGGCATTGAAGATTTGGCCCTGACTACCAACGGGACGCAGTTGGAACGTTTGGCCGTGCCGCTGCGCCGGGCCGGTTTGCAGCGCGTTACGGTGAGTCTCGATTCTTTGCAGGCGGCGCGCTTTGCGCAGTTGACCCGTCGGGATGTGATGGACAAAGTGCTGGCCGGCATTCGCGCGGCGGGCGCGGCGGGTTTTGACGAACTCAAGATCAACACAGTAGTGATGCGGGAATTTAACGACGACGAGATCGTTCCCCTGGTGGAATTCGGCAAAGAAGTGGGCGGCGAAGTGCGCTTTATCGAATACATGGACGTGGGCGGCGCCACCCTGTGGAATATGGACGAAGTTTTCTCAAGAGCAGACATCCTCGCCCACCTAAAAGATCACTACGGCGCCGTAGAACCGGTCGGCGTCCAGGGTTCGGCCCCGGCACAGCGTTTCGTTTTGCCCGACGGCACCCGCCTGGGCGTGATCGCTTCGGTCACCGAACCCTTTTGCAGCGCCTGCGATCGCGCCCGCCTCACCGCCGACGGTCTCCTGTACTTGTGCCTCTACGCCAACGACAGCATCAATCTGGGCCAATTGCTGCGCCAGGGCGCCCCCGCCGCAACCCTGCGCGACGCCATTCGCACGGCCTGGCAGGAGCGCACCGACCGCAGTGCCGAAGAGCGCATGGGCGATCCCTACCGCGGCGCCCTCTACCAGGTGGAGGAACTAAAGAGCGATCTCCACCGCGAGATGCACACCCGCGGCGGATGAAATTCAGATGGATTACTTCGCCAGCAAACGCTTCCTCAATACCTTGCCCGACTGGGAGACCGGCACCCCTCAAGTCGGCCCTTTAGAACACTACTTGCCGCGCATGCGGGCGCTTCTGCACCGCCTGGACGACCCGCAAAAACACTTTGCCACCCTCATCGTCGGCGGCACCAATGGCAAGGGCACGGTCACCAGTCTGCTGGCCCAATTGCTGCAGCGCGCCGGGCGCAAGGTCGGTTTCTATTGTTCGCCCCACCTGCACACCCAGCGCGAGCGCATTCAGGTAGACGGCCTGCTCGACAAAGAATTGTGGGCCGAGGGTGTTACTTACCTGTACGAAAAAAGCCGCGACTTTGGCGAAGAAGGCTACGGCCCGTTTAGCAAATTCGAGGCGTTGACGGCGTTGGCCGCTCACTGCTTTGCTCGGGCCAAAGTGGAATACGCCGTTTTTGAAGTGGGCATGGGCGGCCGCTACGACGCCGCCAACGCCTGGGACGCACAACTGGCGGTGCTGACGGCGATCGACGTGGACCACGTAGATTTTTTGG
>CAXGRO010000865.1:0-2387 GCA_964012055.1 uncultured bacterium | reverse complement strand
CCGTCGGCGGTTTCGACGACGATGTGCCCCAGGCCAATGACCATGCGGGCCACGGCCTTGCGCAGCACGGCGGTGTCTTCGGCAATGAGCACGCGCTTTTGGTCGGTGGACAGCTCAACCTTGGGTTTGTTGCTGGATTTGCTCTCTTCCAGCGAGGCGCCGCAGTGGCTGCAATAGCGCGCCGGGGCGTTGCCCTTGCCCATAAACTCGAAGTTGCAGATGCCGCACATATAGGATATGTAGAAATTGGATTCTTGTGCGTCGCCTAAGTGCTCATCCGTATTCATGATTGGGGTTCTCTAAGCTGACGTTTTGGCGCCGGGGGGCAGTTTGGTCGTTGGAACCTTAAAAAAGTCGAAAAGGAAATTAGTACGTCAATTTAGAAGTGTCAATAGCGGTTGACGCGGCAGCGGTGGAAAGACTATCATAATCGCGATTACAAATGGATTCATATAACCTTATAAATACGGAACGGTGAGGCATGGCAAACGAAAAATTAAAAAATGGGCAGGCGGCTGACGTGGGTTTGGAAGCCGCGCAATTGGAACGGGCGGCCGATTTATTGCAGGCCGAGATCGACAAGGGGAGTATGAGCGCCGCTTCTTTGCTGGTGGCGCGGCGCAATACGGTGGTACTGGCGCGCGGTTTTGGGCGGCAGCGCCCCGAGCCGGGCGCCCCGGCGGTGGAGCCCGATTCGGTTTTTTTGCTGGCGTCGATCACCAAGCCGGTCACGGCCTGCGCCGCCATGTTGCTGGTGGACCGCGGCCAGCTCTCGCTGGGCGACAAAGTGTCTCAGTACATCCCCGAATACCGCGGCTGGGAGCGCGCCAAGGTCTCGGTTAAATACTTGCTGTCGCACACTTCGGGCATGCCCGATATGCTGCCGCAGAATATTGCGCTGCGGCGCGCCAACAAACCGTTGAGTGCTTTTGTGGAGGGGGCTATCCACACGGCGTTGCTCTACGAGCCCAATACAAATTTTGCCTACCAGAGCAAGGGCATTTTGCTGGCGGCCGAGATCGTCGAACGCCTCAGCGGTCAGCGCCTGCGCGATTTTGAGGAGGAACACATTTTTGTGCCTTTGGGCATGGCCAATAGTTCTTTGGGGTTGGGTCGTTTTGCCATTGAGGACACGGTGTGGTGCGGCACGACGATGGATATTGGCGAGGAGGGGCACCTTTGGGGGCCGAACTCTTCTTATTGGCGCAACATCGGTTGCCCCTGGGGCGGCATGCACAGCACGGGTCCGGATCTGGCGATTTTATTGCAGGCGATGCTCAACGGCGGCGAGTACGGGGATACGCGCGTTTTTAGCCGAGCGGCGGTGGCGGCGATGAGGCGCAATCAAAACGGCGATTTGCCGGGGGTGCCGTGGGGGTTGGGGTGGGCGCTGCGCGATTCGCGGGTGTGGAATTTTTTTGGCGAGTTGGTTTCGCAGGGGACGTTTGGGCATGTGGGGGCGACGGGGACGGTGGCTTGGGCCGATCCGGAGCGGGAGTTGATTTGTGTGGTGTTGACCAATCAGATGGTTGAAGGGGGGAGTTTGTTGAGGAAGGTTTCTAATGCGGTGGCGGCGGCGGTGGTGGAGTGAGGGTTGGGGTGGGAGGGTGGGCGGTGTGCTAGTGGCGTCAGGGAGAGGGGGTGTTGCCTATGGCGCTTTGTGAGTCCCTCGGGGGCTGCCCGGCCCTTCCCCCCCACAGCCGCGTTGCGGCTGTGAGTCCCGGCCCCCTTTCCCCCGGCCCGGCCCCCACAAAGCGCCGCCGGCAAAACCTCCTCCCCCTGACGCCGGTGAACGTATGGATGGTTGACTACGTTAGTTCAATATAACGGGCGTTTATCAATGCAGCAGTGTAGGCGTACGTAACTACACTTTTGCGGAGGTTGGGTAGGGGACGGTCCCAGAGCGGATTTCAAAGGTCGCCAATTCTAAGAATTGAGCGTCATGAGCGTTGGGATCGTCCCCTACCCAACCGTCCCCACCAGAACCAACTCAGTACTTACTGCACTTACAAATCCTCCCCATCATACCCCTTCAAAGGCCGATACCAAATATTGCGGTAGCGCACCAAATCGCCGTGGTCTTGCAATTTGAGCGGGCCCGTGGGGGCGTGTGCCTTGTAGCTGTAGACGTTGCGGTTGCCCGTGGGGCCCATGACCTCGGCGTGGTTGTGGACCAGTACGCCGTTGTGCAACAGTGTTAGGTAGGCGGGGGAGACCAACTCGACGCCGCTAAAGCGGGGGGCGGTCCAGATGATGTCGTAGAAGTGCCAGTCGCCGGGTTTGCTGCAGGCGTTGACCAGGGGGGGGTACTCGCCGTAGATGGCGGCGGTGGTGCCGTCGGCGTAGGTGGGGTTGTCGTAGCCGTCGAGGACCTGGATTTCGTAGCG
>CAXGRO010000864.1:0-2391 GCA_964012055.1 uncultured bacterium | reverse complement strand
ACGTGGAGGCCGGCCTGCGCAGCGGCGACCGCCGCATGCCCGAAGAACTCAACCGCCTGGTCACCGACGCGCTGGCCGATATGCTCTTTACGTTTTCGGCGGACGCCGACGCCAATTTGCGGGCCGAGAACGTGCCCGAACGCTGCATTTTCTGCGTCGGCAATTTGATGATCGATACGCTGCTGCGTTTTAGGGCCAAGGCGGGCGAATCTCAGGTCCTAGAAGAAGCGGGTGTAGCGCCCGGCGAGTACGCCCTGGCCACCCTGCACCGCCCTGCCAACGTCGACAACGCCGCTGAGTTGGACGGCATTTTGCGGGCGTTTGAACGGGTTCAGCAGCGCTTGCCCATCGTCTTTTCTATTCATCCGCGCACCCGCAAAAACATAGAAGCCTTTGGCCTGCAGGATTTGCTCGACTCCATGGCTAATGTGCGCACCCTGGGGCCGCTGGGGTATCTGGATATGGTGCGTTTGCAGGAGGCGGCGCGCTTTGCTTTGAGCGATTCGGCCGGCATTCAGGAAGAGACCACGGTGCTGGGCGTGCCCTGCCTGACGCTGCGGCCCAACACCGAGCGGCCGGTTACGGTGGAGCAGGGGACCAACCAGATAGTGGGCACAAAAACAGAGGACATTGTGGCGGCGGCCGCCGCCCTGCTGGATGGCCCGGCGCCGGCGGGCAAAGTGCCCGAATTGTGGGACGGCCGCAGCGCCGCGCGCCTGGTAGACGTTTTGCGCCAGGGCATTGTCAGACGCTAATAGAAAGGAAAAAAATGCGCATTCTCGTTACCGGTGGGGCCGGTTTTATTGGCTCGCACTTGAGTGATTTGTTTTTACAAGAGGGGCACGAGGTCATCTGCATGGACAATCTGTCCACCGGCCGCGCCGACAATATTGCGCATCACTTTGGCAACCCCAAGTTCAGCTTTGTCAATTACGACGTGACCAATTACATCCACGTCGACGGGGCGCTCGATTTCATCCTCCACTTCGCCAGCCCGGCCAGCCCGCCCGACTTTGAGAAAATGGGCATCAAGATTCTCAAGGTCGGCGCTTTGGGCACGCACAAGACGCTGGGCTTGGCGGTGGCCAAAGGCGCCAAGTACCTGCTGGCCTCTACTTCGGAAGTGTACGGCGACCCGCTGGTGCACCCCCAGGCCGAGGACTATCTGGGCAATGTCAACCCCATTGGCATCCGCGGCGTCTACGACGAGGCCAAGCGCTTTGCCGAGGCCATGACCATGGCCTACCACCGGTTGCACGGAGTCGATGTGCGCATCGTGCGCATTTTTAACACCTACGGCGAGCGCATGCGCCGCGACGACGGCCGCGCCGTCCCCAATTTTATCAACCAGGCTCTGGCCGGCGAAGATTTGACGGTGTACGGCGACGGCAAACAAACGCGCAGCATTTGCCACATCAGCGATTTGGTGCGCGGCATTTACAAATTGATGTTGGCCGAGGTGCGCACGCCGGTCAACTTGGGCAACCCCTCTGAGTTGAGTATGGTGCAGCTGGCTGAGAAGATTATCGGACTGTCGGACAGTGCCAGCGCTATCACCTTCCACTCCCTGCCTGAAGACGATCCCAAGGTGCGCTTGCCCAATATTGGCAAAGCGCGCGAGTTGCTCGACTGGGAGCCGCAGGTGGTGCCGGATGAGGGGTTAAAACGAACTATAGAATGGTTTAGAGAAACGTCGTATTAGGAGGTGAGCAATGAGCGTGCTGGAATTGCGGGAGAATGCGCTGGGGTTTGAAATTTGGGACGGCGAGCAATTGGTGTGTCTCTACCGGGCGCGCGAGGAGTTGCCGCGCCTAGAGTCGCCCAAACCCTGTTTTGCGCCCATCTACACCCCTTCGGGCGGTTTGATCACCGAGTATAGGCCCGCCGATCACGCCTGGCACACCGGGCTCTACTTTGGCTGGGTGCACGTTAACGAAGCCAATTTGTGGGGCGGGCCCTGGTATCTGCCCGAAAAAGAGAAATACGAATATGTCGAGCACTCGCACGGGGTACAGCGGCACGACGATTTTGTGCGCCTGGAGCAGGACGAGCGCGGGGTGGTGGTGGAGGAAGCGCTGAGTTGGCTGGACGCCGACGACGCGGTGATGGTGCGCGAGACGCGGGTTTATACGTTTGCCAAGATGGCGTCGCGGGCGGGGTATTGGTGGACGGTGGAAACGGATATTGTGCCGGCGGTGGAGAAGGTGGTGCTGGGGGCGTCGCGGGCGGCGCGCTACAGCGGCTTTGAGCTGCGCATGGGGCCGCCTTTTGCCGAGGCGTACCACCGCAGCAGTGAGGGCTTGGAAGAGCACGAGAATATTATGGGCCAGCGGGGGCGTTGGGTGAGTGCGGCGGGGGCAAAGGGAGGGATGGTGGCGATGCTGGATCACC
>CAXGRO010000863.1:0-2396 GCA_964012055.1 uncultured bacterium | reverse complement strand
TTTGACCTCGGAGCCCGGCAGGAAGCCGGGCGAGAATGAGCGAGGGACCACCCCCCGACCCGACCGTCCCACACTAGCAAAACCAACGCCCATACTACGCGTACTCATAAGGCCCCAAATCCGGGTCCGTATTGTGGGATCCGCGATAATAACTCTTCCCTCGCAAATACCTAACCTCCAACTCCACATCGCGCACCGCCATCTTCGGCGTAATCTCCTCATCGCGAAAATGCAACGCTACCTCAATCGTATTATCGCCTTGCACCGGCCAGTACTTGCGATCCAGCTTAAAAATGAACCAATAACTGGAATGAGAACGGAAACGCGGCGCCGTCAACATATAATTGTGATTGATCTTGCGCATAAGGGAGTCCGGCAAGGCCGTGCCGTTGAGTTTAAAAGAGAGGCGGTCGCGGTCGCTGTAGCGCATCACCCGAATGCGCAAAATCACCTCGTGCACCCGGCCCACCGCGTCCCAACGCGGCAAGTCGTCGCTGATGGGCAAGTCGAAACGAACGGGCGCGTCCAATGCAAGCGCCGCCGGCAATTTTGTAGTGACGCCGCAATCGGTGATCGGCTCGGTAAAATTGTTTCCGGGCGGGGCGGGGATGCAGTAGATCTTGTCCTTGACGGCCATGACGTGCGGGTGCGGCAGTTCGCGCATCTGTTCGTAGAAGGGGGGGCCGTAGGGCCAGTTGCCGTACCAGTGGACCGGGCACAAACCCGCCACGCCCTGGGCCCAGTAGTTGCAGGCGGCGGCGCGGATCATTTCTATGGGGGCCGTATCCATTCTGTCCGAATCCAGGCGGTTGCGAATGACGCCGTGGACGCGGCAGCGGGTGTCCTCAGTCGCCGCCAGCAAGGGGCGAAAATCGGCGGTGGAATCGACAATCGACAGCAAGCTGAAATTCTCCCCCATCAGCACGTCGACAATGCCCTGCCTGGCCCACTCCCGCACATCAAACCCCATCGCCAAACACTGCTCCGTGCTGGTCGGCAAGCGCACCGCCAATTCGGCCTCGCCGTTGTGTCGCTTTACCGCCTCGTGCACGCGGCCGACCCACTCGGTCATAATTGAGCGCCCGGTCTTCACCTCGCTGGGATGAAAAAAGTAACCGCCGGCATAGTGGTTCAGGTTCAACTCAAAACCGTCGACGCTATAATTGGCCAGCACTTCTTCTACAAGCGCAAAGCGGCCGTCCCGCACTTCTCGATGCTTGAAGTCGGCCAGATGCCCCCCCGAAAAGTCGGCATCCAGATCGCCCCGCGCCCCAATGCTCAACCGTGGCTCGCTCTCCGTCTGCACCTGCAAAGAAGGGTAGACCAACAAGCCGCGCGCGTGGGCGTAATCGCAAACGATGCGCAGCGGGTCGTGCCCCTCGTCAATCAATTGCTTGGCGTTGCGGTAGGCGCGCAAAAAAACCGCGTGCTCCCACTGCTCGCCTCCCCCCGGCCGAAACACCTCCGTAGCCGCCACCTCCGGCCCCCAGCGATCCCCCACCTCCGTGGCATGCAAAAACGCATTGCCGTACCCCAAATTAAACACCAGCGCCTCCACCGGCGTGCCCAACAACTCATCCACCGCCGACTCGTACTCCTCCACCTGAATCGGCGACTCGTACATATAAATCAGCGTATGGCGCGAATCGTTCTCAAACATTATGCGCGGCTGCGGCATGGCGTCTCTTCCCTTCTGTTAAAGCGCTTGATCCCCCTCATCCCGCACGATCTGATACGCTCCCTCCGCCCGCCCAAAATGCTCCGGCTTAAAATACCAGACGAATCCCAAATCGGCCCCCGCTACAATTTCCCATTGCCCGTCGCCGTCCCAATCCACCAACGCCGGATGCACCGCATGCCGCCAAAACTCCAGCGGCTTGCCGGCGCTGTCGAACAGCAACACCTCGGGCCGTTTAAACAGCGGCTCGACGTTGCTGCCGACATTGCGGCACAGCAGTACATAACTGCTGTAGAATTCACTGCCCGGCTGCGGGCCAACGCCCAGCACTATGTCCAGCACACCGTTGCGGTCCCAATCCACCACCTGGAATTTGGTGCGACCGCGGCCGTCGCCGCCCTGCGGCGTATAGGGGCCGGTCGACTTGATGGTGCCGCCGTCTTCGTAGCGCAGCTTTTCGCCGGGCAGCAAAGCGCTCAAATCGTCGCGCCCCGCCCGCCGGTAGAGCACCAGATCCAAATCTAGGTCCATAGTCACCATGTCGGGTAGGCCGTCGCCGCTAAAGTCGCCCACGCCCGGCTGCACCCGCCAGGGACCAAAGAGAGGCTCGCCCCCCACGTGCAGACGCAGCGGCGGGTCCAAATCGGGCCGCTCTTTGCTGCCGCGGTTGGGATACCAGTCGAAGAGGCCAATCATGTCGCCAACGATCAGGTCCAGC
>CAXGRO010000862.1:0-2400 GCA_964012055.1 uncultured bacterium | reverse complement strand
CTGGAGTGACTGGAGCGCGGGGCAGCGCACTAGCCCGGCGCTGCTGCAGGTGCCCGAGCCGCGTGCCCTGCTGCAATACCGGGTCGATCTGAGTAGCAATAGTGAAGACGTGGCGCCACGCCTGGACAGCCTGGTCATCGACTTTACCGACCAGGTGCCCGTTTCTCTGGCGCAGTCCTGGGTGTCGCCTAACCAGGTAGTGCTGGGGCGTGACACGAACTTTGTCTACCGTTTGGAGTTGGACTTTGCCGATTTCGACCTGGGGGTGGAACGGTTGCGCCTGGCCACGCCCAGCCGCGTCGAGTTGCAGGAGGTACTATTGCCGGACGGCGTGCAGGTGGCCGAGACCCTCGTCCTGGGCGACGCGGTGGAGTTGACCTTTGCCGAACCCTGGCGCCAGGCCGGTGCGGCGGAGCTGCGCTTTAGCGGCCGCTTGTTGAGCCCGGCGTTTGATTTTCGCGCCCAATTGTACGCCGGCGCCACGGCGCTGGACGCAGACCAGAGCGAGGAGATCGACGTCAACAGCGGCGAACCGCGCTCGTGGCGGGTGCGCGCCAGCGACGCGGTGGGGCCGCTGCTGAGCCAGGTGCGTCTGGTGCCGCCGGCGTTTAGCCCCAACGGCGACGGGGTCAACGACGACACCGCCGTCGAGTTTACGCTGGCGCGGGTGAGCGAGCCGCAGGCGGTGGAGGTGGGCATATTCGACGTCAGCGGCCGGCGCCTGCGGATCCTGGACGCGGGCGAATTGGCGGCGGGCCAGTACCTGGATACGGCCGCCAACCCCGCCCGCTGGGACGGCCGCGACAGCGCCGGCGAGCTGGTGCCGCCGGGCATCTACCTGGTGCGTTTGCGCCTGCGCCTGGAACGGGAAGAGGTGGTGCGTTTGCGCACCGTAGCCGTGGTGTATTGAGGCGATGCTGAGAACGGAACACATACGAACGAATTTGAGCAGGGGCGTTTGCCTGACGCTGCTGGCGCTGTGCTGGGTGGGGACGGTTGCTGCCGCGGAAAAGCCGCGCCTGGGCATTCCCGAGTTGCTGCCCTCACAGGACTTTTTGCAGCGCGAATTGCCGGGCTACAACAATTACGCCTTCCAGCCCTTCGTCAATTATCCCGACCACGCCCCCCCGTACGCCGACCGGCCGCGCGCCTATTATTCCTCCTTTGGCGACTACCTCATCACCGGTTACGACCTCTACGACTGGAACGAGCAGCGCACCCCGGGGCAGGAATACGGCAGCAGTATTTTTAAGGAGTGGAACCAGTGGGGGTCGGTGTTTAATTTTATGGTGGTGGCGCGCGACGGCTACGGCAGTTGGGGTTACAGCGCCATCGTCGGCGACGCCCTCATCGCCCGCTTCACGCCGCTGACCCTGTCTAAGGTCGACTTCAACGGCGCCCGGCTAGACGTGTCTACCCCCTACCTCAAGTTCACCGGCCTGGCGTCGCGTATCGAGCGCCCGCGCTTTTATGTTGAATCGGAATCGGCGTGGATCATCGACGGCGTCCACTTTGCCGACGACTCCACCCTGCTGCTGGGCTCGCGGGTGCAAACGGATATTGGGGCTTTGCAACTCGGTTTTAACGGCGTCAACATGCACGTCTACCAGAGCACTCAGCCGGGCAACAGCCTCAAGGGGGCGTTGCGCCCCCACCTGCCGTCGATGGACCAGGTGGTGGTGCGCTTCACCGACGACTCGCCCGGCGACGGCAGCGGTGCCGTGGTGCAGGAAGTGCAATTGGTGATCAACGGCGAGGCGCGCCCCGACATCGAGCCCACGGTCGTGCGCCACCAGCAGGGTGTGCAAACCCAGGTGGGCTCGGTGTCGCGGCTCACCGGTGCCTTCCGCCCGACCATCTACACCAACCCGCAGGGCTATTTCAACACCGCCACCCTCTTCTACCGCGGCCGCAACGACATGCCGCTCTTTGCCGACTACTTCTACCGCGCCGACCACGAGGCCGGCATCGACGTGAGCGAAGAGACCAACTTAGAGGGACTGCTGGCCACCTTTGCGCTGGAGTCGCCTCGCGAGGTCTTGCAGGTGAAGGACAACGAGGAACTGGTTTTCCTCTACGACCTGTCGCAGCTGTCCTACGTCGAGTCGGTGGAGGTGGAGGCGGTGTTGGGTAACGACTACCGGGTGGACGTGGCCACGCTCAACCTCAACAACCCGCGGGCGCGCGGCTACGCCCTGCAGTACCTCAGCACGTTCTACCGCTCGGTGTTGCGCGCCGACGGCAATGTACAGGACATGTCGAACCTGGGGAAGCGGCGCTTTGAAGTGGGCGAGAACACGGCCATCTTCACCTACAGCGCCGATCTGCACCTGGGTCTGGCCGGCCTGGAGATCAACGCCGAGTACGCGCGCTCGGCGCTCTACTCGCGCTTCCCGGCGC
>CAXGRO010000861.1:0-2403 GCA_964012055.1 uncultured bacterium | reverse complement strand
CCTGCTGGCCGCCGCCAAAGGCCGCATCGGCCAGCGCTACATCCTCTCCGCCCACACCGCCTCCCTCAAAGATCTGGGTCGCGAGATCGGCCGCTTGGGTGGAGTCCGCGTGCCCTTCACTATTCCCGCCGCCATGGCCAGCCCCTACGCCTTTGCCGGCGAATGGCTCGCGCGCTTTACCAAACGCCCGCCCGTGCTCTCCCGCGACACCTTTCGCCTGGTCGCGCACGGCTTTCGCGTTGACGGCTCCAGGGCAAAAGATGAATTGGGGCTCGAATACACCCCCCTGGAAGACGGCCTGCGCGCCGCCATGCAGTGGTATTGGGAACAGGGTCTACTCAAGCGCAAACCCGCCTGTATCAACTCGGAAACCCCATGACCAAAGAATTCCCCATCCCCTCCGTAGAAGACCGCCCCCTCTACGACCTCATCTGGATGCGCCACGCCCTGCCGGTCACCGCCCTGGCCCTCGAAATCGGCCTCTTCGACCACCTGGCCGAGCGCCCCGCCAGCATCGCCGAAATCGCCGCCCACTACCAGGTCACGCCGCGCGCCACCGAAGCCGTGGTCGCCGTACTGGCGGCGCTCAATTTCCTCCAAGCTGGCGCCGACGGCCGCTTTCCCTCAGCCCCACCGCCCAAACCTACCTCACCGCCGCCAGCCCCTTCTACTACGACGATATCGTCCAGGCCAACCAGGAGATGCTCGACGATCTGCGCCACGCCTTCCATTCTCAGGACGACCCCATCCGCCCCTTAGCCGTAGACATCGAACAGCTGCCACAGGAAGATATCGAAGATTTCATCGACAAGATGTACACCCTCACCCTGCCGGCCGCCGGCGCCCTGGCCCAACAAGAAATCTTCGCCCGCACCCACCACCTGCTCGACATCGGCGGCGGCTCCGGCTCCCTTTCCATCGTCAGCGCCAGCGCCCGCCCCCACATCCGCTGCACCGTCGTCGATCTCGAACCCATATGCGCCATCGCCCGCAACAACATCGCCCGCTACCAGCTCCAGGACCGCATCCACGTGGTAGCCGCCGACATGTTTAACCATCCCTTGCCCCCCGGCCACGACGCCGCCCTCTTCGGCAACATCTTCCACGACTGGAACGCCGATTCCTGCCGCCAACTGGCTCATCGCACCTTCGCCGCCCTGGAGCCAGAAGGTTCTATCCTGCTCCACGAAATGCCGCTCAACGCCGCCAAAGACGGCCCCTTACTCGTCGTCGGCTTCTCCGTCAGCATGTTGCTGCACGAAAGGGGCAAACAATACACCCTGCCCGAGTTTGCAGACATGCTGAGCGCGGCCGGCTTCTCCAACTGCCACTCTATCCCTACCTTTAGCTACTACCACCTGATCAGCGCCCAGAAAGATTAATTCGACAAGGACAAAATAGATGGCCACCGCCCCTCACCTACTCGACGATCGCGCCATGCGCCAATTCATCACCCGCGGTTTCGTCTCCGTACAAACCGATTTCCCCACCAGCTTCCACCGCGCCATTTGCGACCAGGCCGATCACATCTTTGCCACCCAAGGCAACCCCGGCAACGACCTGCTGCCCAAAATCCCCCCGCTCTACGACATTTTGCACCACCCCGCCGTCGCCGGTGTACTCACCAGCATTCTAGGCCCCAACTACCTCATCCACCCGCACCGCCACTGCCACCTCAAAGAAGCCCACAGCGGCGACCAGAGATTGCACAAAGACAGCTACGAAGACGACAAGAACGTGCGCCACCATCGCAGCCGCTGGGCCATGGCCTTCTACTACCCCCATGACGTCACTCCCGACATGGGCCCCACCGCCGTGGCGCCGTCCACCCACTACTACAACAGCGCCGACCAGGCGCACCAGCAGCCCGACCTCGCCCTTGCTGGCCCGGCCGGCACCGTCACCTTTGTCCACTACGACCTCTGGCACCGCGCCACCGCCAACCACAGCGACCAAAACCGCTACATGATGAAGTTCCTGTTTTACCGCCTGCACGAGCCTCAACAAGCCTCCTGGAACAACCGCGACGCCCACTGGCAGCTCCTCGAAGACACCTACCCCAACGACCCTCCCGACAACCTCTGCGCCCACATGTGGCAGTGGCTGAAGGGCGCAACCAATCATCCCGATGCCTCAGAAGAATCTCTAGAACCTTTACTCGAAGAATTGCACCACGAAAAAGAAAACAAACGTCTGCACGCCGCCTACGCCCTGGGCGCTCTAGGCGCCCGCGCCGTCCCCTCTCTAATCGACGCCCTGCATAAAGAGGCTGCCGCCGAACTCGACGCCAACTTTGAGCGCAGCCACACCAACCCCTGCCAATTATACGCCGCCTACGCCCTCAGCAGTGCCGGCCAGGCCACCGTCGCCGACTACAACGCCGTGCTGCTCGGCCTCGAGTTC
>CAXGRO010000860.1:0-2412 GCA_964012055.1 uncultured bacterium | reverse complement strand
GAGGGCGCCGGCATTTTTGACTTTGGCGAACGCCTTGAGCGCCGCGGCACCACCACCCGCCCCCCCACGCTGCTGTTCTACAGCCGCCGCATCGGCATCCAGGAGGGCACCAACGTGCCGGTGATTGCCGGCAGCAAAATCACCGGCCGGGTGGGCGCCTACGAATTGGGCGTGCTCAACGTCTTAACCGACCGCAAAACATTTCTCGACGAGGAAGAGGTCGACCTCTTTCAAACAGACGAAGGCGTCCTGCTGGAAGACGACGAGCCGCAACTGGCCAACGCCGCCGTCGTCGACACCCTCACCGTCGATCGCATCGACACCGTGCGCATCGCCCGCACCCGCTATTCGGTGCTGCGCCTGCGCCGCGACGTGCTGGGCCAGTCCAACGTGGGCCTCATTGCCATCGACCGCAACCCCGGCGAGGACGCGGGTTACAACCGCTCGCTGGGCGCCGACTTCAACCTGTCTTTACTGCAAACAACTCTAAACTTGCGCGGCTTTCTGGCGCGCACCTGGAGCCCCGACGTATCGGCGCAGCAATACGCCAACCAACTCGCCCTGGAACACCGCACCCGCGAAATAGAAACCCAGCTCTCCTACCTGGACGTGCAGGAAAATTTCAACCCCGAAGTAGGCTTTGTGCCGCGCGACGACGTGCGCCAATTCCGCGGCCGGGTGCGCTACCGGCCGCGCTCCCAAATCGCCTGGATCCGCCGCTTTTCCATTGGCCCCCGCTCCACTTTTATCTTGAACCAGGGCAACGCCTTGCAGAGCCGCAACCTGGAATTTTCCGCTTTTGTCAACCTGGAGGCCGGCGACTGGTTTGGCCTGCGCTACCGCAACCGCTTTGAACTACTGGACGAAGACTTTGAAATCCACGAAGACATAGAAATTCCCGTCGGCGAATACAGTTTTGGCAGCTACAGCGCCACGGCCATCTTCAGCAGCGGTCGACGTCTATCTGGCCGCACCACCTACGAATTGGGCGACTTCTTTAGCGGCACCCACCACCGCCTGTCGGCACGCTCGGCGTGGAAACAGAGCGGCAATTTAACGCTGGAAACCGACTACGAACTCAACCGCGTCACCCTGCCCCAGGGCAATTTCACCACCAACCGCCTAGGCGAGCGCTTCATCTATTCTTTTACGCCAGATTTCTTTGTCCGCGGATTTGTTCAGTGGAACAGCAAAAGCGAAGTGGTGGGCGGCAACTTCCTACTCAACTATCGCTACTTGCCCGGCAGCGACCTCTTTATAGTCTACAACCACGTATTTGACACCGAAGGCGATTTTCGCCAAGCGCAGCGCTCCGTCCAGCTCAAATTCACCTACTTCTGGCAACCCCTATAGCCCCTAGGAATAATAAGCGCGCACGACTTCGTCCATCACCCGACTCGTACGCACTGCCGAAACGCCGGTACTGGGGCAACTGCCCTTGCCCAATACATCGGCCACCACCGTCTCGATCAAAGGCTGCTGAATATTCTCGGGCGGCAGCAAAACAAACTCCTCCTCTTCGCCCTCCGTCTCCAGCCGCACCGGCGTTGGCGCAAACGTGGGGTAACTAATCTTGCCCTTGCTGCCGACAATTTCGGTGCGGTCAGCGGCCGCACTGGCCGCCGCCGTAAAACACCAGACACCACTGCCCATCACCCCCGATTCAAAAGTAAAATTGGCGCACACCACGTCTTCGGTCGCGTAGCGCCCCGCCTGGTTGGCCGCCTGCCCCTGCACCGCGCCAATGGGCCCCAGGGCGCAGTCGAGAAAATCCAGCATGTGCGAGGCCAGATCAAAGAAATACCCCGCCCCCGCCTCCTCTGGCACCACGCGCCAATTTCCCGGCTTCACGTCCAAATCCCCGGCAGCCTGTATGAGATTGATACTGACGTAGCGCACCTCGCCAATGGCCCCCGCCTCTAGCAATTCTACGACTTTGAGAAAGGCTGGCAATCGCCGCCGATAATACGCCACAAAGAGCGGCACCCCCGCTTTGTCGCAGGCTTCAATCATGCGCTGGCATTCGGCGTAATTGCGCGCCATAGGTTTTTCCACGTACACCGGCTTGCCCGCCGCCGCCGCCCTCTCTGTGTATTCGGCGTGCGACCCGGGAGGCGTCGCAATATAAACGGCATTCACCTCCGGATCGTCGATCAGTTCGCCCGCGTCCCCGTACCACTTGGGCACCTGGTGGCGGCGCGCGTAATCGGCGGCTTTTTCTGCATCGCGGCGCATTACCGCCACCAGTTCGGAGCCTTCTACTTTATTGAATGCGGGCCCGCTCTTTACCTCGGTGACATCGCCGCAGCCGATAATTCCCCAACGAACGCTATCCATTTTTTAGTCCTTTGATTTAACAATACTATGGACACTTTTTCGATTTTGAGCGGATTTTTGTAAGGTTGAAATTCG
>CAXGRO010000859.1:0-2413 GCA_964012055.1 uncultured bacterium | reverse complement strand
GCGGCCCGCCAAGAAACGCCCGATCTGATCATTTCCGACATCAACATGCCCAATATGAGCGGCATGGAGTTTATCGAAAAACTGCAAGCCGACGACGCCCTCAAGGACGTGCCGATCATCATGCTCACCAGCATGGGCGACGCCGGCACCATCAACAAAGCCATGCGCATGGGCGTTATAGATTACATCCTCAAGAGCACCACCAACCCCCAGGAAATTCGCGAACGCCTGCAGAAACACCTATAATCCAGCCCATGCAAATCCAGCACCCCTACCTGCTCTTTTTGGGCGACGCCGCCGATCAATTGGCCGCCAAGACGGCCAACGGCATTGCCGTGTGGCGCCCCGACTGGTGCCTGGGGCAATTGCGCCTGCCCGACTGCAATGCCGATTTGGGCCTGCCCGATATGTCCCTGCAAGAGGCCCGCGAAGCCGGCGCCCGCACCCTGATAGTGGGGGTGGCCAACCGCGGCGGCGTCATTTCCGATGTCTGGCTGCAAACCCTGCTCGAAGCCCTCGACCTGGGCTACGACATCGCCAGCGGCCTGCACAACCGCCTGGGCGCCATACCCCAATTGCAAGAGCGCGCCGCCGCCAACAACCTGCAACTCTTCGACGTGCGCTACCCCACCCAGGAATTCGGCGTTGGCAGCGGCAAAAAACGCGCCGGCAAGCGCCTGCTCACCGTGGGCACCGACTGCTCGGTGGGCAAAATGTTCACCGCCCTGGCCATCGAGCGCGAAATGCACGGCAGGGGCATGGCGGCCGATTTTCGCGCCACCGGCCAAACCGGTATTTTTATCGCCGGCGACGGCGTCTCGGTAGACGCGGTGGTGGCCGACTTCATCGCCGGCGCCACCGAAGACCTGGCGCCGGACAACGACCCGGAGCACTGGGACCTCATCGAAGGCCAGGGCTCGCTCTTCCACGCCTCCTACGCCGGCGTCAGTTTGGGACTCTTGCACGGCGCCCAGGCCGACTGCCTGGTGCTGTGCCACGAGCCGACCCGCCAGCACATGCGCGGCCTGCCCCACTACCCTCTGCCCTCGCTTCAAGACTGCATTGAGGCCAACGAACGGGCCGGAAGCCTCACCAACCCAAACTGTCGCGTCGCCGGCATCTCCATCAACACCGAAGCCCTAGACGCAGACGCGGCGCAAGAGCTGCTGCACAGTACCCAGGCCCGCACCGGCCTGCCCACTGTAGACGCCTACCGCTTTGGCGCCGGCCCCCTGGTCGACGCCCTCTAATTTATAGCCATGGCCCGGCTCACAGTCCGCAGCGAGAGCTGGCCTTTCGCCGGCACCTTTACCATTTCCCGCGGCAGCCGCACCACCTCAGAAGTGGTGGTGGCAGAAGTAGAGCGCGACGGCATTTGCGGTTTGGGCGAATGCGTACCCTACCCGCGCTACGGCGAGAGCGTCAGCGGCGTGGTGGCGCAATTGCAAGACTTGACCCCCGCCCTGGCCGACGGCCTGGGGCGCGACGATCTGCCACGCTTCTTAAAACCAGGCGCGGCGCGCAACGCCCTCGACTGCGCCCTGTGGGACCTGGAAGCCAAGAGCAGCAACCAGCCGGTGTGGCAATTGGCCGGCCTCGAAGCCCCGCAAAGCGTCACCACAACCTACACCTTAAGCCTAGATACGGCCGACAAAATGGGCGAAGCGGCGCGCCAAAACGCCCAGCGCCCGTTGCTCAAAATTAAGCTGGCCGGCGACGGCGACTTGGAGCGCGTTGCCGCCATCCGCCAAAACGCCCCCAACGCCACCCTCATAGTCGACGCCAACGAAGGCTGGTCCGCCGCCCAGGTGGAACCTTTCTCCGCCGAACTGGCGCGCTTGGGTGTGGCCCTCATAGAACAACCTCTGCCCGCCGACGCCGACGCCGTCTTGGCCGAAGTAGAACACCCCGTGCCGCTGTGCGCCGACGAGTCCTGCCACACCGCAGACGACGTCGACGCCCTGGCGGTGCGCTACGAAGTCATCAATATCAAGCTCGACAAAACCGGCGGCCTGACAGAAGCCCTAACCCTGCGCCAAAAAGCGTGCCGGGCCAGCGTCGACTTTATGGTCGGCTGCATGGTGGGCACCTCCCTGGCCATGGCCCCGGCCGTGCTGCTGGCCCAGGGCGCCCGCTACGTCGATCTGGACGGCCCCCTGCTGCTGGCCCGCGACCGCGAAGCCGGTCTGCGCTACGAGGGCAGCCTGCTCCATCCACCCACACCTGCACTCTGGGGATAACTATGGACTTTAAAACCATGGCCGCCGACGTCGGCGCCCTGCTCAAAGAACGCAACCAGACCGTGGCCGTGGCCGAATCGTCGGCCGGCGGCCTGATATCGGCGGCGTTGCTGGCGGTGCCGGGCGCCTCGGCGTATTTCAAAGGCGGCGGCACGGTGTACACTGGTGCCGCC
>CAXGRO010000858.1:0-2414 GCA_964012055.1 uncultured bacterium | reverse complement strand
GCTGACGCCCAGTGTTTGAGCAATCGTGCGCTGCTTCCAGCCTTGCTCGTGTAACAACCAGGCTTGAAGACGACGCGCTTCGCGCCAATCGTGAGGGGGGCATTGGATGTAGTTGTCATATTTCGATACCTAACGAAAAAATTTAACGATTAATCTGAGGACCTATAGTTACCTTCAACGGAGGTCAGGTAGGGGGCGGTCCCAGAGCGGATTTCAAAGGCCCTGTCCGCAGGACAGCGGACAGGGCCTTTGACCTTGGAGCCGGGCAGGAGCCCGGCGAGAGTGAGCGAGGGACCGCCCCCTATCTGACCGTCCCACACCAGTAGAACATCAAACTCTAATACTGATCCAAGAGGATAATCATGAGTGAATCCCCCAAAAAAAACGTAAAATTCGGTGTCATAGGCGGATCTGGGGTATACGAGATGGAAGGAGTCGAAGTCGTAGCCGAACACGACCTCGACACTCCCTTTGGCAAACCCTCCGACACCGTCGTCGAGGCCCGTGTTGACAACCACCCCGTCTTTTTCCTGCCGCGCCACGGCCGCGGGCACCGCCTTTTGCCCACCGAAGTAAACGCCCGCGCCAATATTCACGCCCTCAAACAACTGCAGGTCACCCACCTGATGGCGGTGAGCGCCGTGGGCATCATGCAAGATTATATCCGACCCGGCGACATGGTGGTGCCCGATCAGATTTTTGATCGGACCAAGGGCAACCGCCCCGCCACCTTTTTTGGCGACGGCATTGTGGGACACGTGGCCTTTGCCGACCCCTTTTGCGACGAGTTGAGCGAGGTGATGGTGGCGGCGGCCAAAAATAAAGGCGCCACCGTGCACCAGGGCGGCACCTACATCTGTATGGAAGGCCCGCAGTTTTCCACCCGCGCCGAATCGCATTTTTATCGCCGCGAAGTGGACGCCACCGTCATCGGCATGACCGCCCTGCCCGAGGCCAAACTGGCGCGCGAGGCCGAAATGTGCTACGCCATGCTGGCCATGGGCACGGACTACGACTGCTGGCACGAGGAGGAGGAGGACGTCGACATCGGCTCGGTGCTGCAAATTCTCAAGAGCAACGCCGAGCTGGCCAATAGCGTGGTGCAGGAAGTGGCGACGCTGCTGCACCAGGAATCGGATTGCGCCTGCCTGGAGGCGGCCCGCTACGCCATTGTCACGGCGCCCGAGTACATTTCCGACGAAGTGAAGCAGAGACTCGACGCGCTTTACGGCCACTACTTGGGAGGGGATGCATGAGCGCCGCGCTCCGACTGGCGGCGGTGGGGGTGGGACGCATTGGCATTTTTCACGCCCGCTATATTCAGGAACTGGCGCGGGAAAACGGCCACTGCGTACTGGCCGCCGTGGTGGACCCGCACCGCGACACCGCGGCGCGGGTGGCGCGGCAGTTGGGCGCCGCTCAGGATGAAGAGATCGCGTCTTATCAAAGCGTAGAGGAGTTAATCGCGGCGGGTGTGGTGGACGGCACCGTCATCGCGTCGCGCACTGCCGACCACCACGCCGACGCTCGGTCTTTAATAGACGCCGGTTGCCGCGTGTTGCTGGAAAAACCGCTGACCGAGTCGTTGGAGACGGCGCGAGAATTTGCCGCCTATCTCAACGCCGACGAGCGCCGCCGTCACAGCCTGATGCAGGCGTTTATGCGCCGCTTTGATGCTCCTTTATTACACGTCAAAAGCTTGCTCGACCAGGGCGCCATAGGTACCCCTTTTAAAATTGTCTCGGTGCTCGAAGACCCGGTGCCGCCGCCCGATGGCTACAGCAGCGCCGGCGTATTGCCCGACATGGCGGTGCACAATGTCGACGAGGTGCGCTGGCTGGTGGGGGCCGAGGCGCAGCGCCTTAGCGGCATGGGTTCACGCCTTTACAACCAAAAATTCACCACGGTGCGCGAAGACTTTGACGACGCCTTTTTGCACATGTGGTGCGGCGGCGATCTGGTGGCGCAAATACAGGTGAGCCGCAACCACGTGGCCGGCTACCGCAACGAGACCTGGGTGTACGGGGAAGAGGGGCTGATCCACGTGGGCGGTTTTGAGCAAGACCGGCTCAGGGTGGGGCTGGAGGCGTACGATCGCAACGGGGTGATCGACCGGCGCGTTTTTGAGTTGCGCGATCACGGCGAGTCGGTGCCGGTTTTTATCGACCGCTTTGGCCAGGCCTATAAGGACGAAATTGCCCACTATGTTGAACAGTGCATTAGTGGACGGCCGTTTGCGGTGGATCACAACGATGGGTTGTATGCGTTGGAGATTGTGGATGCGGGCAATAGGGCGTTGCAGACTTGGGAGAGTGGGAGAGAGGTGGAGGTGAGGGTAGTGGAGGGATGAGTGGCCGTTGGCCTGTAACGCGATTTGGGGAAGGAGCGCAATTATAAACCATATGAACACTGGC
>CAXGRO010000857.1:0-2415 GCA_964012055.1 uncultured bacterium | reverse complement strand
ACACCGTCACCACCTCCGACTTGCCCTTCGCCTTGACGCGCTCCAGCGTGCGCTCGCTGATCAGCAGCGACACCCCGTAGACCTTGGTCATGCTCTCAATGCGCGCCGCCAGGTTGACCGCGTCCGAAATCACCGTGCCGTCCATGCGGTTCTGCCCGCCCACCGTGCCCAACATTAAAGCGCCGGTTTTAGCCGATGCCAATGCGAATGGGGTCGTAGGTGGCTTTGGAGCGCCCCTCGTTGTAGCGCTCCAGGGCCCGCAACATGGCTATGGCCGCCTGCAGGGCGTACACCGTGCCCAGCGAGGTCAGCATGGTCTGGTCGGCCTCGGCGATGGGGCCCATGACAAAAAGAGTAACACGCCCAGGGGCTGGCTTTGCATGTTGATGGGCAGGGTGAAGAGCGTCTCCGGTTCGCCCTGCAAAATCCACTCAGTCAGGGCGTCGGTGTTGCCACTAAACTCGTCCTTTAATTGCGTAACCCACTGGGTGTTGCGCTTGACCAGCGCCCGATCCAGGGCGTCTTGACCGGCATTGTAACTGGACTCTTGCGGCTTTTCGAACTTGCCCTTCTCAAACTGCCCCACCACCTCAAAACTTTCGCCTTCGCCGCGGATGAGAATGCCCATGCGCTGCGAGGGAATGAGCCAGCTCGCATTTTGGCACACTGCCGGCCAAAAGCGCGCAAAGCTGTCCTGGCTAGAAAAGGCGAGAATGGCCTCATACAGGGTGCCCAGCGTCAGGCTGCTGACGGAAACCTGAAAGCCGTCGTCTTTCGAATAGTATAGCAGAATCCCATAACGTCCGCAATCGTCCCGCGGCTCTAAAATATGGCACCTTACAAACTGCCCAGCGCCACCTCAGCCGCCTCCAAAAACGCCTCCACATGCTCGTCTTCCATAGGTGTCGACACATTGCCGTGGTCGCCCCAATGGATGCCCCGTTCGAGCAGCGCAAAGAACAGCCAGCGGCTCATCAGCCCGTCGTTGCGCGCCGCCTGGCGGTAATTGCGCGGTTTCTCCGCGGTAAAGTGGATGCGAAAGAGCGACCCCACCGCCGTGGCGTGCGCCGCCAAGCCGGCGCCGTCAAACAATCCCTGCAACCCCTCGGCCAAACGCCGGGTCCGCGCCGCCAGGTCATCGCACACCTCCTCGGTCAGCGCCCGCAGCGTCACCAACCCGGCCACCATCGACAGCGGGTTGCCGTTGTAGGTACCCGAGTGGGGAATTTGCGGCGCCCCCCCGCTGGGGTCGTACGCCGCCATCACGTCGGCCCGTCCCCCAAACGCGGCGCCGGCCGTGCCGCCGGCCACCACCTTGGCCAAACAGGTCAAATCCGGCCGCACCCCAAACAGCCCCTGCGCCCCCCCGCGCGCAGCGCGCAAGCTGATGATCTCGTCAAAAACCAACAGCGCCCCCGCCGCCGCCGTCATCTCCTGCAAGCGCGTCAAAAACCCGTCCTGCGGCAGCGCAAACCCCGCCCCCGTAGACAGCGGGTCGACAATAACGGCGGCCAGGTCATCGGCGTTTTCCGCAATAATCCGCGCACAGTTTTCCACATCGTTAAACGGCAACACCACTACCTCTTCGCTCATCGCCGGCGACAGCCCGGTAGACGAGTGCACCGAGCGCGGCCGCTCCTCCCCCCCCAACTCGTCTCCCAGTGGCGGCACATAACTGACCATCGCGTGCTCCCCCACCCCGTGGTACGCCCCTTCAAACTTGGCCACCTTCGCCTTGCCGGTAAACGTCTTGGCCACCCGCAGTGCCTGCACCACCGCCTCTGTCCCCGAACTGCAAAAGCGCAACCTCTCCAACGACGGCAAGCGCTCGCACAACACTTCGGCCAACTCCACCTCCAGCGGCGTCGGCCGCGAAAATGCCGTGCCCAACCCCACCTGCCGCCGCAACCCCTCCACCACGTCAGGATGCGCGTGCCCCAAGATCAACGCCGTATTGTTGTTGACAAAATCCAACAATTGATGCCCGTCCACATCGTACACACACATCCCCTCGCCGCGCTCCAGATAAACGGGAAACGGATCCACGTACACCCCCGTCCGCGTGTTCCCCCCCGGCAACCAGGCCTTGGCCTTCTCGGCCAATTCCCCCGACTTGGGATGACTCCCCACATACCGCGCCACGAGCCCGTCCAACGCCTCCACTGCCGCGTCCCGCAAAGTCGATACCTGTGTCATGAACAATGTCCTTTCTCTGTGTACTGCCATAAGTGGCGTTTGCCTGCATCGCGGTTAGGGGGTGGTCCCTCCCAGGATACTCCCGCCCAATTAAAGTATAACTTTCCCCCCCCACGACAAACCCCCCTCAACATATCAATATTTTTTACTATATTATATACAATAATACTGTGGACACTTTTTGTAAGTCATTGATAAATAACGGCTTAGACAAATAGA
>CAXGRO010000856.1:0-2418 GCA_964012055.1 uncultured bacterium | reverse complement strand
TTGCCTCTGGTGTTTTGTGAGTCCCAAGGGCGGCCTGACCAGCCCAACACCCCACAGCCCTTTGGGATGTGAGCCCCGGCCGCCCTTTGCCCCGCCACCGCTCCCCCACAAAGCGCCGCCGGCAAGCGCCCCTGCCGGCCTGCGGTGATATATCTACGCTGTCGAACACTTTATAGGAGGAGTCGAGAATGAGCTATGTGACACTGGAGGTTGAGGGGAGGAGGAGTCCGCCGAATTGGGCGGTGCGGCAGCGCGAGTTGATGGCGTTGATGGATCGGGCGGCGTTGCCCTTTGTGGAGCACAGTACTAGGGAAGATGGTACCTTGATCACTCGCAGCGAGTGGACTAGTATGGACGGGACGGACAATGGGTATGAGAGTTTTCTGTCGTTTCCGCTGTTCTACATTCTGGGAGGGGGTGAACACATCCACCGGCTGGCGCGCAAGGAGTGGGATGCCATCACCTGGCAGTACGAAAATTACGGTACGGTGGAGCGCGAGTTTGTCACGGGTTTTGACTGGTTCCACCACAGTGAGAGTTATACCTATATATACTACCTGGCGATGTCGGATCCGCAGCATCACATCGACCGCACCCGCGCCCTGCGCTATGCCGCTATGTACACGGGGGAGGATCTGCGGGCGCCTAATTGGGACGCGGAGCGCAAGATGATTCGCTCGCCGCTCAACGGCAGTAAGGGGCCACGTTTTGTCACCACGCAGACGGACTGGGATTACCACCGGCCCATTTTGGCCCACTACCTGGCGCCGTACGAGGATATTGAGGGGGGCGACAGTTCCGATCCACATTTTAAAGTCGACTGGACCGATGACGAGATGTTTGGCAGGGTGCTCGAGCAGATCAACGCGCGTATGACGCGTGGCGACGTGCCGCTGAATTTGAGCGCCACCAGCATGGTCACCAACGCCTACCTCTACACCGGCGAGGAGAAATACAAGCAGTGGGTACTGGATTATTTGCGGGCTTGGGAGGAGCGGCGCGACCGCAACGACGGCATCGTGCCCGATAATATTGGGCCCAGCGGCGAAATAGGCGAATTGATGAACGGCAAGTGGTGGGGTGGCTATTACGGCTGGCGCTGGCCGCACGGGGCGCGCAATATCGTTGAACCGGCTTTAGTTGCCGGCAGTTGTGCGGCGCTGATGACGGGCGATTTCTCGCACCTGGATCTTTGTCGCTCGCAGTTGGACATGCTTTGGGAGCAACGTCGCGAACAAGACGGGGTGCTGGTGGTGCCGGCGCGGCGCAGCGACCAGGGGTGGTTCGACTACCGGCCGCCCGACCCGTTCCTCTACATTCACCTTTATTACCTGAGCCAGAGTGAGGAAGACCGGGCCCGGCTCGACGAAGTGTTTCCGACTTTGGAAGGATTTGCCGGGTTGCCAGAGGATTGGGGGGCGGGAAAGGGCGGTATCTGTCCGCCCAAAGCCTGGTTCGCTTTTACGCAGGGGGAAAATCCGGATTATATGGAGCAGGTCATCGAAACGACCTACAGCAGCATGTGCCATAGTTTAAATCGGCTGGAAAGCGATGATGTCGATCCAGAAGAGCGAGAGTGCTATCATTTCCAAAAGCTCAATCCGGTAGTACCCGAAGCCCTGATCCAGATGGCCATGGGCACGCCGGCGGCGGTGTACAACGGCGGTTTATTACAGGCTCACGTGCGTTACTTTGACCCACAGCGCCAACGCCCCGGGTTGCCCGAGCACGTCGCCGCGCTGGTCGATCGAGTCGGCGCCGACGGGGCCAGTCTGACGTTGGTGAATACGGATCCGGTGGAGGAGCGCACGGTTTTGTTACAAGCGGGATCCTTTGCCGAACACGAATTTACCAAAGCGCGGATCGAGAGCGGAGCAAACGAGGAGCAGCAAGTGGAGGTGAACGACAAATGTTTCCAGGTGCGCCTGGGGCCGGCCGCCCAAGCGCGGCTGCATTTAGGACTGAAGCGTTTTGTCCACCAACCAACCTATGAATTTCCCGCTTTTGCGTGAGGGGGCCACTGTGTGTGGACCGCGTTTTATTTTAATCGGATCGGGTAAAGATCATATGCTCACAGCAACACTCTAATCTTAAGACGCCGTGTGAGGTCGGCAAGGAAAACTATGGGCGATACCCCTATAGATATAAGTTCCAATAAACAGCTCTTTATCGACGAGCAATTTTTTGCCAGCAAGCGCAATGTTTCACTCGCAGTTAACCGGCCGTATCAAGATCTCGAGCCGGTGCTGGTGGCCGACAAGGCTTGGGAGTCGGGCGGGGTGGGTTATTACAATACAGTTATGCGCGAAGAGGGCGTTTTTCGCCTGTGGTACGACGCGCTGCTCAAACCGGCCCACGCGGGGCGTTTTGACCGGCAGCTGTGCTATGCCGAGTCGAGCGACGGGGTGCACTGGGAAA
>CAXGRO010000855.1:0-2418 GCA_964012055.1 uncultured bacterium | reverse complement strand
CGGTACCGGAAAAATCTGCTTGAACTCCTGCCCGCCGCACTGGGAACAACTTATTTCAAACTGCGCTTCGAGCATGGTTTTAACCAGCCTCTTGTTCGGCGCGCAAGCGGCTTATTTCATCGCGCAGATGGGCCGCTTTTTCAAATTCCAGGCGTGCCGCCGCCTGTTTCATTTCCCCTTCTAAATCTTGTAACAACTCGTCCAGGTTCGCCGAACTCTCGTAGTCAGCTTTGGATTCAGCCACCTTGTTCGCCTCGCCGGAGCGCACCTGCTCTAGCACCGAGGTCGTCTGCAGAATCTCCTCTTTGCTGCGGTAGATCGTTTGCGGCACAATGCCGTTTTCGTCGTTGTAGGCTTGCTGCAAGCGGCGCCGGCGGTTGGTCTCGTCGATGGTTTTCTGCATTGAATTGGTAATGCGATCGGCGTAGAAGATCACTTTGCCCTGGGCGTTGCGCGCCGCCCGCCCCACCGTTTGGATGAGCGCTTGTTCGGAGCGCAAAAAGCCTTCTTTGTCGGCTTCCAGAATAGCCACCAGCGATACTTCGGGCAAATCCAGGCCTTCGCGCAATAGATTGATGCCTACCAAAACATCGAATTCTCCCAGGCGCAAATCGCGCAAGATCTCCACCCGGTCCAGGGTGTCGATATCGGAGTGCAGGTAGCGCACCCGGACCCCCATTTGCTCGAGGTAATCGGCCAGCCTTTCGGCCATTTTCTTGGTTAGCACCGTGACCAGAACCCGCTCCTTTTGAGCAGCCCGAACCTGGATTTCCTCCATCAGATCGTCGACCGACCCCTCCAGGGGCCGCACTTCGATTTCGGGGTCGATCAGGCCGGTGGGCCGAATAACCTGCTCCACCACCACGCCGCTGCACTTCTCCAATTCGTATGGCCCCGGCGTCGCCGAAAGGAAAACGGTAGACCCCATGTGCTCTTCAAATTCGGCAAAATACAGCGGCCTATTGTCGTAAGCCGAGGGCAGGCGAAAGCCGTGTTCGACCAGCATTTCTTTGCGCGACCGGTCGCCGCGCCACATGCCCTTAATTTGCGGCACCGTGACGTGTGACTCGTCGATGAAAAGCAAATAATCCTCCGGGAAATAATCCAGTAAAACATAGGGAGACGACCCCGGTTCGCGCCCGTCCATATAGCGCGTGTAATTCTCAATGCCCGGGCAGAAACCAATTTCGCGGATCATCTCGATGTCGTACTTAGTGCGCGTCTCTAAGCGGTGCGCTTCGACGATCTTATTTTCGGCCTGCAGGTCGAGTAGGTGCTCCTCCAATTCGACCAGGATGCCCTCGCAGGCCTGCTCCACCCGCTCCTCGTCGGTGACGTAGGCCTTGGCTGGATAAAACACAATGTGTTGCCGCTCTTCGACGATTTCCCCGGTTACCATATTGACGACGGACAGCGATTCCACCTCGTCGCCGAATAACTCTATGCGCACGGCCCGCTCTTCGGTAGCCGGCACCACTTCCACCACGTCGCCGCGCACTCGGAAACTGCCCCGTTCCAGTTCAAAGTCGTTGCGGTTGTAATAAATTTCTATGAGGGCGCGCAAGATGTCGTCGCGCTCAACGAGTTGCCCCTGGCGCAATTCGAGCTTCTGCTCGGCGTATTCTTTGGGCGAACCAATGCCGTAAATGCACGAAACCGTGGCGACGATAATGACGTCGCGCCGCTCCAGCAACGAACTCATGGCCTTCAGTCGCAACCGGTCGATCTCTTCGTTGAGTTCGACCTCTTTTTCGATATAGGTATCGGTGGCCGGTTTGTACGCTTCGGGCTGGTAATAATCATAATAGCTGACAAAATACTCTACCGCATTGTCGGGAAAATACCCCTTGAGTTCGCCGTAGAGTTGCGCAGCCAGCGTTTTATTGTGCGACAGCACCAGCGCTGGGCGCTGCAAGCGCTCTATGGTGGCGGCCATGGTAAAGGTCTTGCCGCTGCCCGTAACGCCCAGTAAAGTCTGGTGTTGCTGCCCCATCTGCACCCCACTTACCAACTCGTCAATAGCGCGGGGCTGGTCGCCTGCTGGCCCATAGTCTGCTACGAGTTTAAACTGCGACATATGTTCCCACTCCTCAGTGATAAAGCTAATCTACCCGAGGGCTACAACCTTGTCAACAAAAAGCCCTCCAACGTACTCTACTAAGAGTATTTACTGCCATTTTGACAGCAATTCTCCCATTATTGGCAATACTATATTAATCTCTACTTTTCTATCTTTATCCATAAAATATTATTTATAAATAAATTATATACCATTTTATATTTCTGGTACAGGCCTTGCTAATTCACCTGTAAATCCAATGCAACCTTATGTTCTTTAAATTTAATCTGGGAAAGGATCTCAAAATGGCTAAGGTAATAGGCATAGACTTAGGTACGACCAATTCGTGTGTGGCGGTG
>CAXGRO010000854.1:0-2421 GCA_964012055.1 uncultured bacterium | reverse complement strand
GAGGTTGACCTGTTCCTGGTCGCTTTCCACCTGGGCGAAGTCGGTTTTGTAGGATAGGTCCAGCACCAGACTGGGAGTGAGGCCGTATTTGAGGTCAAAGCCGGGGTCCAGGTCGTAGTGGGCGGTGGAGTCGATGGCCTGGAAGTCGCGGCTGCCGCCGGTTAGCAGGTAGGGGGTGATTTCAAAAGGGGTGCGGGCGCGCAGGGCGCCCAGGCCGGTGAGTTCGGCCAGTTTGGAGGTGCGGTACTGGCCGCTGAGGCCGTAGGCTTGCGGCGGCGGCACCAGGAACACTTCCTCGTTTTTGCGGCGGATGCCGCGCCCAATGTTGATGCCCCAGCGGGCGTCGGCGCTGGTTGGGTAGCGCAACTGGTTAAGGGGGATGGCCATTTCGGCGTTCCAGCCGTGGGCGTCGCGGTCGGCGCGGCAGGTCCAAACGCAGTCCCAGGCTTCGTTGCGGATGCGGCCCTCGTCGGTGAGCAGCACGTCGCGGCGGGCACCCAGGGGGTTGGTGCTAAATAAAAAGCCGCCGCGGCCGTCGTTATAGGTGTCGAGGATGAGCAGAATATGGTCGTTTTCGCGCAGTTCGGCGTCGCGCCGCATGCGGTTGGCCACAATGCGCTGGGGCTCGGAGTCGTGGCAGCGGAAGGCGAAGTAGAGGTTTTCGTCGTCGTAGAGCACGCGTACTTCGGTGCGCTCGCTGGCAGCGCCACCTTCGACGGGTTCTCGCTGCAAGACGAGTTCCAGGGGGACGGCATCCCGCCAGGTTTTTTCGTCCAATTTGCCGTCGATTTTGGGTGGCGTGGCGGTGCGACGGGCTTGCAATTGAGGCGGCGCCCCGGCTGTTTCTTGTCCCCAGATGAGTGGGGCCTGGGTGTGGAGACTCAGATTGAGGAGCAAGATGAGGCCGAGACGGCGTGCGGGCGCGAAGAACAGAAGATCCCTCCCTTAATTTTTGGCTTTCGATCAATCCTAATATAGCACGGATGGTCAAACAAGGGAATGTATAGGCTGGATTGATGCTGGGGGAGGACTTGAGTATGTTAATTTCCACGAACTTGACAAATGACGGCTTTACACGCCAGGAGGTGTTGCCATGAGTGCCTATGAACCGCTCGATCTTTCTTCGCTGTACAATGCTGGCCTGGATATACTGGGCGCCGGCGCGCATGTTCCGCTCGGCAGTCAAACCCTGCGCGGTTTGCCTTTTCAGTTAAGTGAGGATGCCGGCAAGTGTTTGGTGGCCGGCGGTGGGCAGATGGGTGGTGAGAAGCTGGAAATTGCCGTTGGCAAGGAGGTGCGCTGGCTGATCGTGGCTCACCGCCTGTTAGAGTCCAAGATAGGGGAGAATGGACCTATAGGCGAGCCCGTTGCCCAGTATCACTTTTACTACGCCGACGGGGAACAGGTGCAAGTGCCGGTGCGCGAGCGTTTTGAGATTTCCACAGCGCCGCCAGAGGGCGGCGCCCCCTTTGTAGCGGTGCCAGATCTCAACGACGAGGTATTGCCGCGCCACGAGGGACCGTGGGAGGCGGCGGGGCGACGCCAAACCGAGGTCAATGCCGGGCGGCCGCGGCACTGGGTGTTGTGGGCTTGGCAAAATCCGTACCCCGATCTGAAGCTGGAGAAAGTCGAAATTGTGCCCGATGGGCCGCCCTTTGTCATCGGTGCCATAACGGCCAGTTCGCTGGCCGAAGAGCCGATCTGCCGCGAAGGCACCCTGGATGTGGTGGTGACGCTGCCGCAGCAGGAAGATGCCGACAAACCGTTTGATCTGGAGGTGGAGGTGGACCGGGGCATATCCACCTACCCCCACCCGCTGCCCGAGCAGAGCGCCGAGTCGTTTATTGAAGATCGCAAGGGATGGGGCGAGCCGCAGAATGACAAGAGCAGTCCCGTCCATGTAGAAGTGGCGGCCAATCCGTCGGCCACGGTGAGCGTGGTGCAGGGCGGGGAGGTGTTGGGCGAAGCGAATTGGGGCGAGCTGCGCGACAAGGGTAAGGTGGAAGCCTCGCCCAGAGTGCGCCTGGAAGTGGTGGACCGCGGCCGCAATTGGTTGCACACCAAAGTGTTGGACGACGAAACAGGCAAGCCGGTACCCTGCCGCGTGCACTTCCGCTCGCCGGAGGGCATACCCTATGCGCCGCACGGGCACCACGCCCGCGTCAATTCCAACATGGGCACCTGGCACATCGACGTGGGCGGCGACGTGCGCATGGGGCAAATTACCTATGCCTATATCGACGGCATCTGCCAGGGCTGGCTGCCGCGCGGCGAGGTGATTGTGGACGTGGCGCGCGGTTACGAGTACGAGCCCGTACGCGCCAAAGTGGAAATAAAACCCGGTCAGCGCGAGTTGGAACTGCGCCTCAAGCGCTGGTGCAATATGAACGACGAGGGCTGGTACAGCGGCGATTCGCACGT
>CAXGRO010000853.1:0-2428 GCA_964012055.1 uncultured bacterium | reverse complement strand
GGGGGTGGCCGCCTACGGCGATATCAACGAGTTGCTGGCCAACCCCAAGGTGGATTTGGTGGACATTTGCCTGCCGACCAATATGCACGTGGAGTGGACGCTAAAGGCGCTGGCGGCCGGCAAGCACGTCTTTTTGGAGAAACCCATTGCCCTAACCGTCAAAGACGCCGACAAACTCATTGCGGCGGCCAAGCGGCACAAGCGGCGTTTTATGGTGGCGCACGTGCTGCGCTATTTTCCCGAATTTGCTCTCATCAAACGGATTGTCGACAGCAAGGAGTGTGGTCCGGTGCTGGCGGCGCACTTCAAGCGCATCATTTCGCGGCCGGCCTGGTGGGCGCCCAAAGATCTACAGCGCACCGGGGGACCGGCCATCGATTTACACATTCACGACGCCGACTTTGTACAATATCTCTTTGGCTTGCCCAAGGCGGTGAGTTCGGGCGGCTACGTGGGCCGGGGCGGCACGGTGGAGTACATCAACACCCACTACCACTACGGCGGTAAGTCAAAGGCGATTAGCGCCGAGGGCGGTTGGCTAGCGCAGTCGGGGTGTCCCTTTGAGCACGGGTACGACGTTTATTTTGAAGAGGGCACGCTCAAATACAATTCGTCCTGGGGGCAGCCGCCGGTATTGCTGACCAAGGACGGTAATACTCGCAAGCCCAAGTTGCCCGGCAAAGACGCTTTTGTGGGGGAATTGCAGGAGGCGGTGGATTCGGTGCGCGGCGGCAAAGATTCTAAGATCTTGGGGGGGCAGTCGGCGCGTAACTCGCTGATGATCTGCCTGAAGGAAATTCAGGCGGTCAAGAGCGGGCGGCGGGTGAATCTGTAAGGCAGGTTTGGTGAGCTTTTAAAAGCGGGGCGCGGGATGGAAAATTCGCGCCCCTTTTTTTTACCGGCCTGGGGTCCAGGCGTTGAGGGCGGTTGCAAAATTGACATCGGCGCGGGTGACGGCCTGCTCGCTGTGCGTAGTGACGGAGACGGCCACGGTTTTTGAGCCGGTGTCGAGCGAGAAATCGGGGTGGTGGTTCATGTCGGTAATGGTCTTGACCAAGTGATTGAGGAAAGAGGTAATGTCTTTGAAATTGGCCAGGACAAAGTCGCGCGAAATGATGATGCCGTCGCGGCCCCAGCCCTCCAAATTTTTGAGTTCCTCGTCGACTTCTTCGGGGCTGAGCACGGTCTTATCTTCGGTGGGCATGTTCGTTTCTCCTTAATTTTGTTGGGATAGATCGATTTAAGCGCCGTTTTTGAGTATGTGCCTCAGACGGTCGGCGATGATTTCGGCCTCGCCTTCTTGCAGGGTCTGGGGGCCGAACGAGATGGAGGTGTCGCCGCCGCCGACCCTAATCTCGGGTTGGCCGCATTGCAGCGCCTGGTTCACCGCCGGCGCCGATAGGGGGGCATCGTCGCCGAAGTGCAGGTGCTGAATGGGGCTGGCGGGCGGGAATTTATTTTCGTACGGCTTGGTGTAGGTGGCGCTGACGCCGTCGAACTCGTCGGCTATTGCGGCGATGGTGCGGCAACGCTCCTCCCATTCGGCGATGACCGCGTCTTCGTCCTGGGCCATAAACATTTCCACTGCCGCCAGCAAGCCCATCACTTCCTCCTTGCCCACCTTCATGCCGCGGCCGATGGCGGAATAGGGGTTGCTGTTGAGGGCGCAGGCTTCTACCAGGTCTTGGCGGCCGAGGATGAGGCCCGAGGACTGCGGGCCAAAGAGGCCCTTGCCGCCGCTGAAAATGACCAGATCGGCGCCCAAGGAGGTGAGGTCGGTGAGATTGGCGCGCGGTGGCAGTTGGGCGGCGGCGTCGACGATGACGGGTACCTGGTGGCGGTGGGCCACTTCGACGACGTCGGGCAATTGTTCGCGCGGCTGGCTGCCCAAAAAGAACACGACGGCGGCGGTTTTGGGAGCGATGCCCTGTTCGTAGTCGTCGGCGGTGACCGTTTGCCGGGTGCCCACTTTGACCAGGGTGCCGCCGCAGACGCGAAAGCCCTGGTGAATGTAGTAGTGGCCGTCAACCAGGGATATGACAAATTCGTTGGGGCGGTCGCCGACGTCGGGCAATTGCTGGATGGCTTCCACGTCGGTGCCGCTAATACAGGCGGCGCCGGCCAGCAGCATGCCGCTGGCGGCGCCGGCGCTGATGAAGGCGCCCTGGGCCCCGGTGAGTTGGGCGATGCGGGCGCCGGCCTTCTGGTGCAGCTCGTTGAGGGGGACAAAGCTCTTGGCCGCTTCGGTCATGGCCTGGACCACTTCGGGCGGCATGATGGAGCCGCCCATGGTGGTGATGGTGCCGTGGGCGTTGATAAACGTGGGCACGTTTAGGTCGGCGTAGGTGGGGATTTTTGGCATTGCGTTGCTCTCCTCTGGCTCGATTGACAAGCGGTGGCGCAGAAAGTACGTTTTGACGTATCCAGT
>CAXGRO010000852.1:0-2440 GCA_964012055.1 uncultured bacterium | reverse complement strand
CAACGCCTTTGTCGTCTACCGCGCCGGGCACAACGCCGCGGTGCCGGGGTATCGCGTCAAGGCCCTCTTTAGCGATGCGGACGGCAACAACGCCCGGGTGGCCGATTTTATCACCGGTTTCCAGCCCAAACCGCCCGACATTGGCGACGTTTGGGGCACGCCCGTGGGGCTCGCCACCGACGCCGCGGGGCGCCTCTACCTCACCACCGACTTTGTCAACGACCTAGTGCTGCGCATCGACTACGACCCGGCCGCCGACTTCACTACCAGTGTAGAAGAATTTGGATCGGCGCTGCCGCGCCGCTTTGCCCTGGAGCAAAACGCGCCCAATCCCTTTAACTCCAGTACCCTCATTCGCTTTGCCCTGCCCACCGCTGCCGCCGTCGACCTGAGCCTCTACAATCTGGCGGGCCAGCACCTCAAAACGCTGTCGCGCGGTCGCTTTGCCGCGGGCCAGTACGCCGTGCCCTGGGACGGCCGCGACCAACGCGGCCGCAACGTGGCCAGCGGCGTCTACCTCTACCGCCTGCGCGCCGACGCTTACGGCGAAACACGCAAACTCCTTTTATTGAGATAGGAAAAATTATGAGCAACCCGTCTATTCCCTGCCCCGCCGTATCCGGCGCCCTCGACGACCTGGGCGCCGACCACCCCCAAAAGTACAGCGCCTGCCAGGCCCTGCCGCTCAAGCGCTTTTGGGACGACCCCGACGCCCTGCCCAGGGAAGGCGGCAAGGCCTACGTCGGCGCCGCCGCAGAAGGCCTCTCCTTCTACGTCCTCTACGAAGACAGCGACATCTTTTCCACCGCCAGCGGCAACGACCAGAAGATGTGGACGCTGGGCGACGTGGCCGAGTTCTTTATCAAACCCGGCGTTGGGCGCAGCGATTACTGGGAAATCCATATCACGCCCAACAATTACATCATGGACATCCACATCCCCGACCGCGAAAAATTCACCGGCGGCGACATCACCTGGGATCAAGTCATCGCCCCCAGCAGCCAAACCGCCAAGCGCGTCGCCGTGCTGGACGGCAAGTGGGTGGTTGAAATCGCCGTTCCGTGGCAGGCGTTTGACCTAGACGCGGCGCCGGCGGCCGGCACCACCTGGCAATTTGCCGTGTGCCGCTACAACTACAACGGCGGCCTCGAAGACCCCGAGCATTCCTCCACCGCCCACCTGAGCGAGGTGGGTTTCCACCGCTACGAAGAATTTACCGATTTGGTTTTTTAACTCGCCTCTAGTTGAGACTTTACTTTCCGCGATGCCGATTGGCATGCCCAAACCCGGGATGTGAAAGTCTATTCACGGAGTATAGACCAGGAAAATTCCTATGCCCCCACAAACCATCATCTACGGCGAAGTCCTCGGCGCCGGCCTCCTGGCCGACATCGCCACGCCCGAAGGCGACGGCCCCTTTCCGGTTATTGTCGGCGTGCACGGCGGCCGCTGGCACTACAGCAACCGCAGCCAGCTGGGCATAGCCATCGACGTACAGCAGTGGGCCGACCTCGGATTTTTTGCCATGTCCATCGAATACCGCCTGGTCACCTGCACGCCGGCGCCGGCCTGTTACCAGGACACCCTCTGCGCCATCCGCTGGGTGCACGCCCACGCCCAAGAGTACCAACTCGACCCCAATCGCATTTTCCTCACCGGCATGTCGGCCGGCGGCCACCTGGTGTCGCTGGCGGCGACGCTGGGCGAGGGGCCGTTTATAAAAACGGGCGGCTGGGAGGACCAACCCTGCGATTTCTGCGCTGCCGTCAGCGTCTCGGGCGCCTACGACTTGCTCAAGTTAGACTGGGCCTGCGGCTGGATTACCCCGGGCGTGCCCTGGGACCAGGCCCGCAGCCTGGCCTCCCCCATCCAACACGTCGCTCCCGACAATAAACCCATGCTCATTTTTCACTCCGACAACGACGGCTCCATCCCGGTCGTACAGGCGCAGCGCATGGACGAGGCCCTGACCCAAAACGGAGTGCACCACCGCTACCTCCACTACACCGACCGCGGCCACATGCAACTGACCGCCGATTTTGTCGTCGAAGAAAGCCTGCGCTTTATCGACGAGGTTGAGAACAACCGCCCATGAACAAAATTCTCATTCTCTTTGCCCACCCCGCCTTCCAAAAGTCGCGCGCCCAAAAACACCTGGTCGCCGCCGTCCAAGATCTAGACGGGGTCACCTTCCACGACCTCTACGAAGAATACCCCGACTTCAACATCGACGTGCCGCGCGAGCAAGAAATGCTGCTCGACCACCACCTCATCGTCTTCCAGCATCCCCTGTACTGGTACAGCAGCCCCGCCCTGCTCAAGGAGTGGTTAGAAGCCATCTTAAAATTGCGCGTTCTTCGCGCGTCTTTTGAGTAAGAGATGAACCATCGCGATCTGAATGAACGCCTCGCTGTTGCGCGGCAGGACTTCATGATTTTTC
>CAXGRO010000851.1:0-2448 GCA_964012055.1 uncultured bacterium | reverse complement strand
AGCCGATGCGCCGAATGTCGCGGCAGTGACGCAGCACTGCGTGCAGGCGGCGCATGTCGAGGTCGAGGTGGGGGCGTTCGTAGGAGAAGCCGGTGCCGATGAGGGCGCGGCGCAGCGACGCTTGGCGGCTGACCTGGATGGCGGCGCCGTTGAGCTGGGCGCCTTCACCGTCGACGGCGGCAAAGGTTTCGTTTTGGAAGGGGCAGTGCACCACGCCCACGCGCATCTGGCCGCCGTGCGCAAAGGCGATGGAGACGCTGACCTGGGGGTGGCCGTAGGCGTAGTTGACGGTGCCGTCGATGGGGTCGACGACCCACAAGGGTTGTTCGAGGTCGGTGTCACCGGCCAGTTCGGGCGAGAATTCTTCCGACAGGATGAGGTGGTCGGGAAAAGTTTCTGCGATGGCGGCGTTGATGAGCTTTTCGCTTTTCAGATCGGCAGAGGTGAGCAGTTCAACGTCGCGCTTGTGGCTCACTTCGAGATTGTGATTTTGGCGCTCGCGGCGAATGAGCTCGCCGGCGCGCTGGCTCAGGTCGCCGGCGAAGGCGGCGATATGGTGCAGGTCGAGGTTCATGGGCGGCGGTCGGATGGGGTTTTTGTAGGAGTAGTTGAGGAGGCGGCGCGAGTGTTTTGGATGGTGGACAATGTATTGGAAAATCGAGTTCGGGTCAAAAGTGGCGTGTAGATGGGGGGTAATGCTGTGGTGTTTGAAATGATATAAAGCGGGCGTTTGCTTGGTACGCGGTTAGGGGGACCTCGACGCTCATTCTCGCCGGCCATCCCTGGCCGGCTCCGAGGCATTACCCTCTCTGAGGTCCCCCCTAATCGCTCAATGTACGTTGGCGTTTAATTTGCGTTTTCTTATTCAATGCTGTGGACACTTTTTGTAAGCCATTGATAAATAACGGCTTAGACAAATAGACATTGAAATTTGCAACTTATTGATAAATAATCACTTACGAATTTCAACCTTACAAAAATCCGCTCAAAATCGAAAAAGTGTCCACAGTATTGTTATTGGAACTAGCGCAGTTAAGAACCAATTGTACATCGCCAACTACCCATCTCCAATCCAATCTATTGACAGAGAGAAAGGTAGATTCCACATTTGAACCTATCGAGATACACCTCAACAAAGGAAGAAATACATGGCTAAGATTTTACTGGCCGCGACCATTTTTGACCGCGAAGAATACGAGAGCGACGAGCGCCAGCGCGGCCTAGAAGAATTGGCCAAACTGGCCGATTTGGAACACTACGACGGCGACTTGAGCGGCGAAAGATCCGCCGGCGTGCTGGGCGTGATAGCCAATTCGCAGCCCATACACGACGAGTTTTACACCAACGGTGCCGACCTGCGCATCATTTCGCGCTGGGGCGTGGGTTTTGAAAACGTCAATCTGCCGGCGGCCAATAAACACGGTGTCTACGTCACCGTGTCGCCGGTGCACATGGTCACCGTGGCCGAATACGCCGTGGCCCAGTGGCTGGCCACGCTCAAGCGGGTCTACACCCTCAACCACATGTCGCACAACGACAATTACAACCTCATTCGCACCTACGAGGCCGAAGGGTCCACCCTGGGGCTGTACGGCTTTGGCCGCATCGGCCAGGAGATGGGCCGGCGCGCCCGGCCGCTGTTGGGCGATACGGGGCGTTTGCTCATTTACGACATCCGCCCCGACATAGGCGAACTGGCGGCGCAGTTCGGCGGCGAGGCGGTCGACAGCCCGCGCGCCCTCTTTGAGCAGTGCGACGCCGTGTCGTTGCACGTGGCCGGCGCCGACCCCATTGTCGACTACGATTTGCTCTGCGCCATGCAGCCGCACGCCTCGCTGATCAACCCGTCGCGCGGCAATTTGGTGGTGGACGCCGACGTCCACCGCGCCGTTGAAGAGGGCAAGCTGTTTTATTACGTGGTCGACGACCCCACCGACGGCCCGCGCTCTATTCACAAGGGCCACCCGCGCATCATTTGCACCAACCACAACGCCGGCATTACGGTGGAATCGACCGCGCGTCTCGATCGCTACACCTTCGACCAGGTCACCGACGCCATCGAGGGGCGCCAGCCGCCCGACATTCTCAACGGCGAGGTGTTGGAGCACCCGCGGGTGCAGGGGTTTTTGAATAAATAAAACGGCAACCTTTGATCTGCGCGGCAAACGGATTATAATTAGAGTAGAGTAACCTCTATTTACTTGTGCGGGATACCGCGTTGAAAGAAGGGGGAAAACCTATGCAGCCCAGAATTAGCGTGCGCAAAGGCAAGGTGTCGGACGAGACAAAAGAGCACATAGACATGTGGACACTTTTTGTAAGTCATTGATAAATAACGGCTTAGGCAAACAGGCATTGAGATTTGTAACTTGCTGATAAATAATCACTTACGAATTTCAACCTTACAAAAATCCGCTCAAAATCGAAAAAGTGCCCACAGTATTGATA
>CAXGRO010000850.1:0-2452 GCA_964012055.1 uncultured bacterium | reverse complement strand
TATTTTAGACCAAAATCTCTCATCCTAAATGGACCAATATCGGCTACCCGGTCAGAGCGCTGCTCAGGCGTTGAGCCCGTGACAGCGCTTGTATTTTTTGCCGCTGCCACAGGGGCAGGGATCGTTGCGGCCGACCTTGGGACCGGTGCGAATGGGCTGGCGCGCCTCGGGGGCGTCTTCAACCCCGCCGCCCGAGGTGCTAAGGTTCCGGTCGCGCGCCGGGCTGGCAGCGCCGGCGGCAGGAGCCTGCATGCCGCCAAACCCCATATTGGTGGCCTCGCGGTGAATGAGGTTGTGGCGATCGCCGCCGTCCCGCGTGGGCGTTAGGGTGGGGGCCTCGGCTTCGATGCGCAGCTGGAAAAGGTTGCGCAGGCTCTCGCGGGCGATGCGCTCGATGAGCGCCTCAAACATGTCGTAGGCGCCTTTCTTGTATTCGATGAGCGGCGTTTTGCCGCCGTAGCCCACAAAGCTGACGCCGTCGCGCAGCTCGTCCATTTCGTATAGGTGTTCCTGCCACGCGGAGTCGACGGTGTGCAGGAGGATGGCTTTTTCAACTTCCCTAAAGGTTTCGATGCCAACGATCTCACGGCGGCGCTGGTACGATTGCTGCACGGTGTCGAGCAGGTGCTGGCGCAGGGCGGTTATGCCGAATTCGGCGCGCTCTTCGGGATCGGTGGTGAGGCCCATGAAGAAGGTGCTGCCGAATTCGCCCTCCATAGCCTCCCAGTCCCACTCGGATGGGTGGACGTCGGCGCTGGTGTGGAGGTTCAAAATGGCGTCGATGGAGTCTTCGATCATTTCCTGGACGTAGTCGGACACCGAGTCGCGTTCCAGCATGTCGCGGCGGCGGTTGTAGATGACCTGGCGCTGCTGGTTCATCACGTCGTCGTATTCGAGCAGGTGCTTGCGCATTTCGAAGTTGCGCGCCTCCACTTTCTTTTGGGCGCGTTCGATGGAGCGGGTGACCATGGAGTGTTCGATGACCTCGCCCTCCTCGGCGCCCAATTTGTCCATCACCGAGGCGATGCGCTCGGAGCCGAAGAGGCGCATGAGATCGTCTTCCAGCGACAGGTAGAAGCGCGACGCCCCGGGGTCGCCCTGGCGCCCGGTGCGGCCGCGCAGCTGGCGGTCGATGCGGCGCGCCTCGTGGCGCTCGGTGCCAATGACCTGTAGGCCGCGGGGGTGTTCGGCCAGGTGGTTGAAGAACACCTCGCCCGAGGGCAGGCGGTTGTCGAGGGTGATGGGCGAGTCGAGCAACTCGCGCTCTAGGCCGATCACCTCGTCGGGCAGTTTGATGTCGGTGCCGCGCCCGGCCATGTTGGTGGCGATGGTGACGGCGCCGGGGCGGCCGGCCTCGGCGACGATCTGCGCTTCTTTTTCGTGGTAGCGGGCGTTGAGCAGCTGGTGTTTGATGCCCTTGCGGGTGAGCATGCGGCTGAGCAACTCGGAGGTTTCCACCGAGATGGTGCCCACCAAAACCGGCAGGTCCATTTTGTGCAGCCGCTCCACTTCGTCGATGAGGGCGTTGAACTTCTCGCGCTTGGTGCGAAAGATCTGGTCGTCTAGATCGGCGCGCCGTATCGGTCGGTTGGTGGGAATGACGACGACGTCTAGCTTGTAAATTTCCCACAGTTCGCCGGCCTCGGTTTCGGCGGTGCCGGTCATGCCGGCCAGTTTGCGGTACATGCGAAAGAGGTTTTGCAGGGTGATGGAGGCGATGGTCTGGGTCTCGTCCTGAATCTTAACGCCCTCCTTGGCCTCCAGCGCCTGGTGCATGCCGTCGGCAAAGCGTCGCCCCGGCTGCGGCCGCCCGGTGGACTCGTCGACGATGACGATGCGGCCGCCCTCGTCCACCATGTACTGCACGTCTTTTTCAAAGAGCGAATAGGCTTTCATCAACTGTTGGATGTTGTGCACCGCCTCGCTCTTTTCGGCGTGGTTGCGGTGCGCCTCTTCTTCTTTGCGCACCTTCTCTTCGGGGCCTATGTCTTCGTCGCGGCGGATGACGTCGATCTCTTCGCTCAAGTCGGGCAGCACAAAGAGGGCCTGCTCGTCGGGCGAGAGCAGGTCGCGTCCCTTGTCGGTGAAGTCGACGGTGTGACTCTTTTCGTCGACCACGTAGTAGAGCTCTTCGTCGATCTCGCTCATGCGCTTGTCGCGCATGTAATCGGCCTCGACGCGGCTGATCTGGCGCTTGATGCCCTCCTCCTGCAAGACCTTCATGAGGCGGCGGTTTTTGGGTGTGCCGCGGCTGGCCCTGAGCAGGTCGACGCCCATTTCGTACTCGTCCTCGCCGTCCTTGTCGAGTTTTTTCTCGACGTCGGCAATGAGCTTGTTGACCAGCGAGCTTTGGGCGCGGATGAGTTTGGCCACCATGGGTTTGAGTTCGGCATAGCGGTTGGTGGACTCGGCGACGCGGCCCGAGATGATGAGGGGGGTGCGGGCGTCGTCG
>CAXGRO010000849.1:0-2459 GCA_964012055.1 uncultured bacterium | reverse complement strand
CCCCAGGGCGGCGGCGCGCTCGACATAGCGGCTGCGCTCGTTGGCAAAAAAGCGGTTGGGGTGGTCGCCGGCGGCGTTGACCAGGTAGAGGTCGAGGTCGCCGTCGTTGTCGTAGTCGAAGAAGCCGGCGCTGCGGCCCGAGCCCTCGTCGCCCAATCCCACCGCCGTCGAGTCGGCGGAGAGTTGCTCGGTGAGGTCGCCAAAGGTGCCGTCGCCGTTGTTTTGGAAGAAGCGGTTGGCGTCTTCGCTGATCAAGTAGAGGTCGAGGTCGCCGTCGCCGTCGTAGTCGGCAAAGGCCAGGCCGCGGTCGCGATCGTCGCCGTCGGCGGCCACCGGCAGGCCGGCGGCGCGGGCGCTTTCTACAAAGACGTCGTCGCCGTCGTTGCGCAAAAGCTGGTTGGCGCCGCCGCGGCGCACCAGGTAGAGGTCGAGATCGCCGTCGCTGTCGTAGTCGAAGAAGCCGGCGCCGTTGCCTTTGTCCAGGCCGCCGGGCAAGGTCACCGCTGTTAGCGGCGGCGGCAGGGCGACCACTTCAACGTGTTGTACCGATGGCGAGGACGTCGCCTCAATGTCTTCCCCATGCAAGTTAAAATGCACTTCGTACCTGCCTTCCACTGCCGGTTTCCACTGCGCCAGTTCTACGGTGCGGCGGCCCTGTCCTTGGAGGGGGACCTCGGAGCGCGTCTGGGCGGCGATTACCCGGTTTTGGTGGACGATCTGATAATCTACCTGGAACGCCTCCGAAGCCGCGTCGCCGCCGTTGGTCACATCCACCCGCAGGTCCCAGGTTTCCAGCGCCAGAATGGGCCGGGTTAAGTGGTCGATGATTAATCGCAGGACCGCCTTTTTCTTGGGTAGTAGGGATTTAATTTGCGACTCCAGCACCGCGTATTGCGCCTCTTCGTCCAGGCCCCTCATGGCAAGGGACAGGTTGATTACGTCGTACGTATTACGGACCCTGACGCCGGCGACGCGCCCCTCGCCGTCCAGCAGCACCGGCTCGGCGGCGCCCTCTATTACCAGGGGTCTGAATTGCACGGAGGAAAGTTGCACGCCGGCCGCGTCCGTCGAGTGCAGTTTCAGATCGGATGTGACGTGCCTGGCGGCGACGTTGGCGGATCTGACGTGCAGTACATCACCCAGAAAATCTTTTCCCAGAGTAAGGGACGAGCTGAGGGCAGAGACCAGCAGGCGCCCGCCGTCCTCCAAAAAGCGGCGCATGGCCGCGGCGGCGGGCTCGTCTATACTTTCGCTCAGCCATATGACCAGGTGCCCGCCGTCCAGATAATGAGAGAATAGCTCCGTATAAGCGGTCTCGAGCGCGTCCGACTGCCCCAGGATGGCATACTCCAGTCCGAGGTTTTCCAGCGCGGCACTGCAGGTCTGTCGCAGCGCCAGGTCTTTGTTTTTGAACGGGTGTTTGCCCAAAATCACCAGGGCCGATTCTCGGGGGTCGGTGGCCAGACCCAACAGTTGGCCGCCGCTGTACAAGCTTGTGCCGTCCGGCGTGTGCAGGCGCAGGGAGAGGTGATACAGATCGGTGTGCGGCGGCCGAAAATTGGCGGAGAAGGTCTGGGATTCGCCCTGCCGCGGACCCGGCACCATCGGCAGGGATGTCACCAGCTCGTAGAACGGCACGGAGTGGACCACTAATTCGGCGGTCTCGACTTCGCCTTGGACGATGACCTCTAGCGGGCGGTCGGGCGCAAGCGCCACGATTGCGTCGCGACCGCCCGTTTGCCATTGCGCCCGGGGCCCGGCCTCTTGCCGCAGAAAGCTCAGTCCGCGCTCGAACGAGGGCGCAAAAGCCTCCCACTGCCGCAGCGGCAGGTCGAAAGAGAAGACGACCAGCCGCGACGCATCCGCGGCCACCTGCAAGCCGGCCACTTGGCCCGCGTCGTCGACCAGGATCGGCTGGGCCGGAGCCCGGGGCTGCAACCACATGTGATTTTTTTTGAAGACGGCGGGCAAATCGGGGTGCAGGTTGCGCACATTTCGGGAACTGGCAGATCGGCGCTTTTCGATATAGAATACATTCTGGTAGAAGTCCTGGGATGCCGCAGCAACGCTGTAGGCGATGAAGAATAGCCTGCCGCCGTCCCCCAGAAAGTGGCCCAAGGTTTTTTCCTCCACCTCCCCCGTTTTATCGCCGAGCCAGATGGCGATGTCTCCCGGATCCTGGTAGTGGGCGAGCAGGGCCCTATACAACATCTCGTCCCTTTCCAGGTTGTCGACAAAGGTGGCGGACAACCCCAACTTGTCCAGGCTGGGGGCGAGGGATGTTTTTATGGCCTCTTTGTCTCTGACGCTGTATTGATCCCCGATTAGCACGAGGACGGGGTGGTCCAGAGGTGCGACGAGGACGCGCTGGTGGGCCGCGTTGTTCAACAGCGTGCCCTTGGAACTGTAGATGCGCATATTGAGCCGGTACTGGCCCGCCGCCGGCGGGCGGAAAGTGG
>CAXGRO010000848.1:0-2463 GCA_964012055.1 uncultured bacterium | reverse complement strand
CGCCGGCCGGCGCGTCGTTGACGTGCACGTCGACGACCTCTTCGACCGCGAGCCGGCGCAATTGGTCCGCCGTTTCGCCGGCCGTGTACCAATGCCAACAGTCGAGCAAGAATCCCACATTGTCGCCAACGGCGGCGCACAACTCGCCCATCTGTTCCATAGTGTAAATGAACGAGTGTTTTTTGTCCTGGCGCAGCGTCTTGGGCCCTATGTATTCCAGCCCCAGGCGAATGCCGCAACCCGCCAATATCGCCGCCGCCGGCTTGAGCTGCTGTACGTGGAAGGCAAAATTCTCCTCGTAGCTCAAATCGTCCGAAGCAGGAGCAATCCAGGTTGACGTGCGCAATACGCCCAATTCCGTCGCCGTTTGGGCCAGCTGCGGCAACGCCGCCATGCCCTCCTGATAGGCCTGGGCTCCGGAGCGAAAATCGAGTGGGAAACTCCAGGCCGACAGGCGCACTCCCCTGGCGGCGGCCAGATCTTGCGTCTGGGCTACACCCAGGGAATGCGCTTCGGCGATGTTAAAATGACAGCCGGCAAACTCGTGCCTGGCCGCCAGTTCTATACTCTGCTCCAGACTTTCCACTTTGACGCCGAGGGCGCCGGGAGAAAGGGATTTAAACATCTATTTTCCTTCTTTTATGCCGCCACATTATTGCGCGGCTCACCCTCCAGGAAGGCAATGACATTGTCCACCGCACCCTCGTTGAGCAGGTCGACCCCCTCGGGGGTTTGGTCGGCGGCGTGCGGCGTCAAAATCACATTCTCGCATTCTTTGATAGGGTGCGGTGCGACAAAGGGCTCCTCCGGAAAAACGTCCAGCGCGGCGCCGCCCAGGTGCCCGCTCTGCAAACCCTGCGCCAACGCGTCGAGGTCGACAATGGCACCGCGGGCGCCGTTGAGCAATAGGGCCCCCGCTTTCATCAATTCCACTTCGCGCTGGCCGATCAAATTCTCGGTGTCGGGCGTCAGCGCCACGTGCACGCTAACCACGTCGGCGCTGCGCAGCAATTCGTCCAGTTCGACAAAGCGCACCCCCAACTCTTTGGCACGCTCGTCCGATGGGTTGAAGGTCCAGGCGATCACGTCCATGTCTACGGCCCGCCCCAGCCGGGCCATTTCGGCGCCGATATTGCCCGTGCCAATGATGCCCAGCGTTTTCTTCTGAATCATGTGGTACATGCACCGCGTCCAGCGGTGGGCTTTGATCTCGGCGGTTTGGAACGCCGCCAATTTGGCCACCGCAAACATCAGACCAAACATGTGCTCGGCTACAACCGGCGCCGTGCGCCCGGGCTGGTTGGAGACCACCACGCCCATCTCCCGCGCCACGTTCAAGTCGAGCATGTCGGTGCCAATGGAGCAGGTGGTGATCATGCGCAAATTGGGCAGAGCGCGCAGCTCGCGCTCGTGCCAATTGACCACGCCGCGCGAATTGATGATGACGTCAAAATCCTGCGCCCGCTCGATCTTCTCTTCAAAACTCTGCGGGGTGGTGTCGTAGAGCGTCACGTCGCCGTAGGACTCCAGGCGCTCCAGGTGCGGCGACCCGGCGATTTGCGGCGGGTCGTCGCCGGGGACTAATATTTTAACGCGTTCGGTCATGTATATCTCCTCAGTTTAATTGATGCCCAGACGCCGCATGCCTATATTTGCTCTCCTCGCAAGCGGCAAATAAACAATATAACAAAACCTACCCGACACTGTAAAACATTCGTCGGGGATCGAGTCATGCCCAGAGAACTGATCGCCCCGGCCGCCGAACAGGTCGCCTTTGCCGAATACCAGAATCCCCCCCTGGCCGCCGAACAGGTGCGCGTTAAAAGCCTCTTTGGTGCCGTCAAACACGGCACCGAACTGTCCGCTTTTAAAGGCTACGCCGCCGGCCGCGGCAGCTTTGACCGCGAATACCGCCTCTTCGACCACGCCCAGCAGGGCGTCTCCTACCCCTGCCGCCTGGGCAATATGTGCGTCGGCGAAGTTGTTGAAATCGGCGCCGAGGTCGACCAATTGCAGGTGGGCGATTGCGTTTTCGCCCACGGCCCCCTGCGCCAGGAGCACGTCTGGCCCCAAACGGCGCACCGCCTGCCCGACGGCGTGCCCTGGCAGGCCGTTTGTCTCGACCCAGCCGACTTCGCCCTGGGCGCGGTGCGCGACGGCCACGTGCGATTGGGGGACGCCGTCGCCGTCTTTGGTCTGGGAGCCATCGGCCTGCTGGCCGTGCAACTGGCTAAACTGGCCGGCGCCCACCCCGTCATCGCCGTCGACCCTCTGGAGTTGTGCCGCCAGGTCGCCCTCGAATGCGGCGCCGACCTGACCCTAGACCCTAGCGCCGGCGACGCCGGCCGCGAAATCAAAGAGGTCACCGCCAAGCGCGGCGCCGATGTCTGCATCGAATACAGCGGCCACCACCTGGGCCTGCAAGCCGCCCTGCGCGGCGTCGCCTACAACGGCACGGTAGTG
>CAXGRO010000847.1:0-2464 GCA_964012055.1 uncultured bacterium | reverse complement strand
CGAAAAACCCTGGACTTTGACGGACTGATCGAATTTTAAAAGTCACACATCACGTTAGACATTATATTTCACTACAACGGCCTGTTGGACAAATGCCTCGGCGACGGCTTTTTGGCGGTCTACGGAGCCCCGGTCGGTTTTCCCGACGACGCCGAGGGCGCCGTGCACAGCGCCCTGGCCATGCGCGAAGAGATGGAACGCTTCAACCGGTCCCACCACCACCATCTCGCGATAAAAATAGGCATCAGCCAGGGCCGGGTATTGGCCGGCAATATCGGTTCACTGCTCCGCATGGAATACACCGTCACCGGACCCAGCGTCAACCTGGCTAGCCGCCTTTGCGACCACGCCCTGGAAGGTGAAATTATCGTTGGGCCGAACGTCTACGCCGAACTCAATGAACGTTTTGCCTTTGAGCACTTGGGCGCCAAGTCTTTTAAGGGACTGCGCCAACCCATTGATGTCTACCAGGTACTTGCCCCCCCGGGCGCGCACCCCCAAACGCGCCCCAGAGAGGACGAGAGTGCTATGGCAGAAAAACCTACCCGGGTCGATCTCAGCATCCCCATGCTGCCCGATATGGAGTCGACGGCAGTTAAAACCGCCAGCGCCATTGGCGAATACATCGGCCTGGAGGAGACAAAAATCGAAGAAGTGAAAATGGCCCTGGTGGAAGCCTGTATCAATGCCTTTGAACACAGTCAGAGCAAAGACCGCCGCCTCAATATCGACTTCGAATCCAGCGACGGCGCCCTCACCATCGTCATCTCGAACCGCGGCCACGGTTTTGACGTCGAAGAAGCGCAAGAGCGCGTTAGGCAACGGCGGGAAAGCGGCGAAAAGCGGCGGGGGTGGGGATTGCGCTTAATGGAGGAATTGATGGACGAAGTGCACATAGAATCCACCAGCAACGGCACTCGTCTCATTCTGGTCAAACGAATCTGAACTACCAAGCGAGGAAAACGCAGCCATGTCGGAAAATCTGGAATTGGAAATTAAGACAGAAAACGACGTCAGCACGCTGGTCGTCAAAGGCTATATCAACAATCTGGGCGGGGAGCGCATTGCCGAGGTTTGTTACGAGCACATCGACGCCAACACCCATAACTTCATCCTAGACTTGGAAGATTGCCGCATCGTCAACAGCATTGGCATCTCCATTCTCATCGAAGTCATCGAGAAGGTCAAGGAATTGGGCGACAAAGAGCACGGCGATTTTGTGCCAGGGGGAAAGTTCTTCGCGGTCTTCGCTCACGGTTGCTCCTTGGACCCTTCCAACTCGTCGTCGCGCAATTTCTTTAAGGCGTCGCGCAATTCGGCCGCCTTTTCAAAATTTTCGCGCTCAATGGCCGCGTCCAAATCCCGTTGCAACTGTTCTTCCTGACTCAACGGCCTGTTCTCTTGCAATTCTTCTTCCAAGGTCTCCAACACCTGCTGCGAGCGCTCGCGTTCAATAAAAAACTCCTCGGCTTCCACTTCGGGCATCTGGTCTATTTCATCGCACGCCTGGCGCACAATCTCCACGGCCTGGTCGTGCGCTCCCTCCTGACTGGCCAGCATGGCCCGGGCCGTGGCACGAATGCGCAGGATGTAGGGCCACCACTTTTCTAAATTGGTGCGATCCTCTTCGCGCTCGGCATAGGTGTTGACAAAGCGGAAAAGCGAAATATTGCGCTCGGTGTCGCGAATGACCCGCTCGTAATCGCGCAATTCGAGCAAAAAGGCGTAACGTCCATAAATTCTGGCACTTTCGTCAAAAAGCTCGCTGCATGCTTTACTATCGAGCACAAATTCTTCGCCTTCGCCTTCGCGCTGCTCGCAGAGATGGCAGTAATAATCCAGCACAAAATCAAATCCGTGCGGTTTTTCCCCATCTGGCCTGCCGTCCAAATTTAATTGCAAGATACCCTGAAAAGCCCCCTGGTCGATGCGCACCTGTATTTTGCACACCCCGTCATCCCCCCATATCTCGCGCACATTGGAATTGGGATCGTATTCCCACTCTCCCAAGATGCGGGTGATGTCGTGACTCATCTACTCCTCCTTGGCGTTGGCAAGAATATGATGATACCCCACCTAACTAGAAATGTCAAACCTAATCTTGGAGGGATTAATCGCTTGTTTGGCTTTGCAATCGCGGCTGTGGGCAAGCCCTAGGGGGCCTGTCATTTCACCCGCTTTGTGAGCCCTGACAATACTGTGGACATTTTTTCGATTTTGAGCGGATTTTTGTAAGGTTGAAATTCGTAAGTGATTATTTATCAACAAGTTAAAAATTTAAATATCTATTTGTCTAAGCCGTTATTTATCAATGATTTACAAAAATTTTCCACAGCATTGCCCTTAGTCACCTCGCACTATTATTTAGTCCAGTGCGAATTTGCAAAATTTTTGATGGCAACTTAATTCAAGTACGTGATGTGTGACTTTTAAAATTCGACCAGTCCGTCAAAGTCCAGGGTTT
>CAXGRO010000846.1:0-2466 GCA_964012055.1 uncultured bacterium | reverse complement strand
GCGGCCTGCCCGGCCCTACACCCCCACAGCCCTGGAGGGCTGTGAGTCCCGGCCCCCTTTCCCCCGACCCAGTCCCCACAAAGCACCGCCGGCAAAACCGCCTCCCCCCTCGCGCCAGCGGACATATGGTTTATTATGACTACGCTCGTCCCAATAATGATTTATCTTTTTATAGCCTTGGTACGCACACCTAACGCAAGTATTTTACGCCCTACTTGACCGTCCCACCCCAAGCCAAACAAAAATTACCATGCAACTCAAACCCTTCACCACCAACCTAGCCCTAGCCCTAGCAACCACCCTAGCTTGCCTCCTAGCAATAGAAGCCTTCTTCTTCATTCTGGCCAAGACCCAAAAAACCCACCCCACCGTCCTCTACAAAACCAACGACCCCAACACAAGACTGTGGTGCTACGACGACCGTTTCAACAGCGTCGCCGACTGGGACCTGCGCCGCGACCACCCCTATACCAACCTGACCTACCTCGGCAACGTCGACCAAAACCCCGACCTCGACAACCTCCCTCCCGTCGAAGTCCCCCATGCTATCGAGGACAAACGCAACGAAGAAGGTTTTCGCGAACGCCCCTTCGCCGACCTCAAAAACGCCGGCGCCAAAATCACCCTGGTGATCGGCGATTCCTTTGGCTTCGGCCAGGGCGTCCGCCGCCAGGACCGCTTCTCCAACGTCCTAGAAGACGCCCTCAACGCCCGCCAAAACGCCTCAGACACGCCGCACCGCCTGGTCAACGTCTGCCTGCCGGGCGCCAACATTTCCACCATAGCCAAACGCTTTGCGACCTACATGGACTACTTTGGCCGCGTCCACCGCGTCATTTACGCCTACACCCTCAATGACCCCTGGCGCACTAGGCAAATTCAAGCCAAACACAAGTCGATCTACGACTTCATGCACCTGCGCGAGAGCCAGTTGCTCCAAACCTTGCCCGGCGGCGTTGGGGGATTGCACAGCTACACCTTGCTGTGGTTTGCACAGCGGACGGCGCGCAACCGCCTGGCGCGCGATACGGTTGAATGGTATAAATTAGTCTACACGGAAAATTCCGGCTGGATACGCACAAAAAAGAAGCTAGCCGAAATGAACGCCTTCTGCCAAGCCCGCGGCAGCGCCATGACCCTGGTCGTCTTCCCGCTCTTCCACGGCCTCAAAAACTACCCCTTTGCCGACATCCACGACAAATTGGCTCGGGTCGCCCAGGACCACAACATCGACCATATCGACCTCCTACCCGTCTTTGCCGGCAAAGACGAGCGGTACTACTGGGTCCACCCCAAAGACTTCCACCCCAACCACCGAGCCCATAAAGAGGTGGCCGATTTTCTACTGGCGTCCATCCCCTGATAAAACTTATGGCCGCGCGGTGCGGCGAAAGACCGAGAAAATCTTGGCCGTGCCATCCTCTTCCTTAATACAGCTTTCCACCACATCCGCCGGCGTCGCTCCAAACACCTGCTTGGTGCGCCCGATGGTGTGCAGGTATTTCTCCCCCGTCTTCAACGCCCTCCCTCATCGCTGTCGATGCCCTTGCTCTGCACCCGGATCGACGTAAATTCGCGCAATTCAAAGAGGTCTACGTAAGTCTCGTCTTCAAACCCCTCGGCGTAGAGCAGGCGCCCGTCCATCCCCACGCGCACGTACATGTCGTTAAACTGGGCGTCGCTGAGTTGGCCCAGGCTCACCACTGACAGGGGGAAACGCGGGTTGTCGGCGTGGCGCCGCTTCTCCGGCTTTTCCACCACAATGTTATTGGCCATCGCCTGGCGCACCAGCCCCTGACACCTTGCCCACCACCTCCTCGGGCTCGTGGTCGGGCGACAGCGCCGCCCAGGCCGCCGCCGTTAGATAATTGCACACCGCCGCAAACAAGGGGCCAAAATCCTCGTCCGCATTTAATTCTTCGGGCATTTCCCCGGCTGGGTCGTCGGGTTTGGCCGGCACAATCTCCAGCGGCGTGGCGTTAAAGGCGCTCTCCGCCTTGTCCAGCGACCCGATGTGCCCGCCCTCCCTGAGCTCGTTTAAATACTCGCGGCACTGCGCCACCACCGAGCGCACAAAATGCTCGCGCCCGAACATCTCCAAAATGGCGCGGGCGTCTTCCCCGGCCTGCTCGCGCACCGCCTCCAATACCTCCGGCTTGACCGCCCCTAAAACGGCGGCCAGCACCTTATCGCAATAGCGCGCGATCGCCTCGTCCGTGTACTCCGCCTCCGGGTCCTGCGCGCCTTATAGGCGACCTTCACCGTCTCCAGCCGCAATAAGGCGGCGCCGGCCTCGTCTAGAATGCCGTCGAGGGCGGCCACCTGCCAGTCGTCGGTGGCCAAATCTTTCCTGCTGCGCTGCGCCAGGTTGACAAACGCCCGCACCTGCGCTTCAAAGGTGCGCGACGATTCGGCGGCGTAGCGCTGGTCTAAAAATTTCTTCAGCGGCTGGGATTGGGACGCCCC
>CAXGRO010000845.1:0-2471 GCA_964012055.1 uncultured bacterium | reverse complement strand
AGATTGAGAAACAGCGGCAGTTCCCAACGCCTTTGAAAAAGATAAAACAACATGCCCATGAAGCTCAGCACAAACAGCAATGCAACAATCATTGCGACCTCACCCAGTTCTTTTTGTTCAAAGAACTGGTGTTCCACATTGAGGTCCGTTGGCCACAACAGCAATTTAATGTAATAGGGAAAGGCTTTAATTTGCGTAAGACTCTGGGTCCACGCATCCCGCACCTTATGGTCTAACGAACGCGTTAGGAATTCGTTGCTGCGAATGATGATCAGGTAGATTAAAGCGGTGACCCAGTAGGGCAAATGCCGTTTTAACAAAAAACCTTTCATGGTCGGCCAGTTGCGCTTACTGATAAGCAAATAGTCACACACCACCACAACCGCCGGCAGCGTAATAACCGTAGACTTGGTCAGCAGACCCAGTGCTAAAGCGCCCCAGGATGCGTACACCGCTTTGGCATTGCCGCGGGCATGTCCCTGGATAAACAACCCCATTGTCGCCAAATAAAAAAAAGCCGCCAGACTCTCGCTGCGGCTACTAATATAATTGACTGGTTCTGTGCAAATAGGGTGCAAGGCAAAGAGAAGTCCCGCCCACATAGCAACGTCCCTGCGCTCGGTTAGCAATACAACCAACCAGTAGATCAAACAGGCGTTGAGCCCGTGGATTAAGATATTAACTACGTGATAGCCCCAGACTTCATACCCGTTCAAAGCGTAATTTAAAGCGTAGGAAACCAACAGTATCGGCCGATACATAGCCTTGTTGGGATCCCAGGAAAACATGGCCGGTTCAACAAAAAAATCATCCACATTGGCCACGCTGCGAATGTGTAAATTTTTCTGAATCGAGTGTTCGTCGTCGTAGTGGAAACTGCCGTCCAGTGAACCGGCGTATGCGGCTATGCAGACGGTCAGTATCGTCAACCAATCTTTAATTATTTTTCCCATCTTTGCTCCAACAAGTACAAGCGCTCTTGCCCCACTTTACGCGCCCTATCAGAAACGTCGGATTCCAGCAACCGACGATAGACCTTACGCGCCTCCTCTAGGCGACCGCTTGCCTCTAACGCATTGGCCAGTTCGATGTATCCGTTGCCGTATTGGGGAAAATCGGCAACTATCTTTTCGTATTCGACGATACTGGCGCTGTACTGCCTGTGGCTAAATAGCGCGAGAGCGAGTAAATGGCGCACTTCCCTATTTTTGCTCTGCTCTTGCAGTATTTGGCGGCACAGGTGAGCCAATTTGGCGTAGCGCTGCCGCTCAAATAGCCGGAGTCCAACGCGCTGAAAATTGCTCAAGACTTCATTGGCATCGGGCCTTGACGCCAGCGCCCTGCCATAGTAGATCAGGGCGCTGTCCGAGACACTCTGCTCCTCGAAGATAACACCCATATTGTTTAAGGTCAGCCCGTAGTGAACCCCATCCTGGGGTATCTGGCGATACTGGGCCATTGCGGCACTGGCCTTACCGTCTTTTTGCAGGGCTCGCGCCAGGTTGTAGCGCACATCGACCAGGTCTGGTTCGGCCTTGAGCAGGGTGCTATAAATTTGCGCCGCTTGGCCATATTGGGCCTGGTCCATAAATACATTGCCCAGGTTATTTTTCGCTTCTATATTGTCGGGGGCTAGTTCCACAGCTCTGTTGTAAAACGCTACGGCCTCGGCAAAGTGCCCCTGCTCCTTAACCGCATTGCCCATATACACATATGCGCGCACTTCCCCGGGCGCTTTTTTGGCCGCATCAGCCCACAGCGAATACTCGTTCTCCCAAACGTCATTGCGCCCCAAGGTCAATATCGCCAAAAGTACCAATAACGCGGGCGTGCCCCACAACAATCCCCGCAAGTTCTCCAATCCCTTTAAGCCAGCACAGAACATGGCAAAACCAACCAGGGGCAAATAGAGTCGGTGTTCGTTGACCAAAACGTTGAGAGGCACCACCAGCGTGGGCAATAGGGCGATGCATATCCAGCTAAGCGCCAAAAAAACCAACGGAAAGCGTTGGCGCCCGTGCACCAGTAGTATGCCCCCACTCAAAATTAGCGCCCCAGGTCCCAACGCAGCTGTGCTCAATAGAGAAGACTCTACAAAAGCGTGATGCACATTTAAATGGCTAGGCAATGCCACAAGCTTGGCATAATATACCAATGCCTTCACCTGGGTGCCCAACTGCAAGTCCCACGAGCGCACCGGTGCCGCCACTACTGCTTTAACAACAAATTCCTCTATGACTATCAAATATACGAGTGCAACTGCCCCGTACGGCAAATAGCGCAACCAAGCGCGCTTATTCAGATTGCCGCTGTAATAATCGCTGATCAATAAAAGCGCCGGCAAGACAATGCCCACAGATTTGCTCAGCAGGCCGCCTGCGAAGCAGACCAGCGAGAGCGCCCGCCACCCATTGAAGGCCGTAGCCAACGAACGTCGGTAGGCCCACAGACTAGCCAACACCCCAGTTGCG
>CAXGRO010000844.1:0-2474 GCA_964012055.1 uncultured bacterium | reverse complement strand
CCCTCTCTGCCGCGTCCTGCGGCAGAGAGGGTAATGAATCTGCTCTGAGTCTCCCCCGATCCCCCGAAAATCTCCGCCGGCGTTATAATGATTGCGATACTTAGGGGCGGCAATTGAGTTAGAATCTAGCTAGGGAGGGGAGGGGGGGCAAGGGAGGATGGGATGGTGTGCGATAGGTGATGAGTGAGGCGTTTACAAGGTAGAAGGAAATTGTAATGATATTCGGGAATTAATAGGAGGTTTGGGATGGAGCATTTTTCTGTTGCGGTGGAAGAGATTCAGTTGCCGCAGGCGGCGACGCCCAGGATGCGGCGGGTGCAGATAAGGTGGAAGGGGCGGGGGGTTGTGGATTTGACGCAGGGGAATTACCGCTGCTATCTGTATCCGGTTTATTCGCCGGGGGGGGTGCCGTTGACGGCGGAGAGTCCGGTGGATCACCCGCACCACAACTCGATTGTGGTCAGCGCCGATGTGTTCTTTGTTAAATTGCCGCCGCTGTCGCCGTCTATTTCTGCGCGGGAGGAGGAGGCGACCTATAACTTTTACGTCAATCAGACTTTTCAAGGACGGGCGCCGGGGCGGATTTGGTCGGTGGGGGTGGAGAGCGAGGAGGTTGGCGAACATCATCTGCGGGTGGTGCAGAAGACGGAGTGGCAGGGGGCGGAGGAGTGGGGGGCAATTGACGGGCGCCGGGTGGTGGCCGAAGAGACGCGCACTATGGACATTTATCCGGGCGAAGTGGCCAACGTGATTGACATTCGCTCGCAGTTGCGAGCGACGGAGTGGGATATCACTATTGGGCCGACGCGGCATGCCTATTTTACCATTCGGTTGGCGGATAGCATGCGGCCGGTAGAAGGGGGGAGGTTGGTCGATTCGGAGGGGCGAATTGGCGAGGCGGAGATTCGCAACCAGATGGCCGATTGGGTCGATATGTCGGGGCCGGTGGCGTACGGGCGGCGGGCGGGAATTGCGGTGATGCCGCACGCTTCGATGGCGGGGTTGCCGTGGATTGTGGCCGATTGGGGGTCGATTACTATGAATCCTTTTTTGCGGGAGCAAGGGGTGTTGCAGCGGGGGGGAGTGTTGGATTTGGGGATTCGGGTGGTGGCTCACGATGGGGATGTGGAGGAGGCGGATGTGGCGGGGTTTTACGAGGCGTTTAAACGAGGGGGATATGGTGAAAATTCTGAGACATGAGCGTCGAGACTGCCTCCTGTCTGACCGTCCAGATATAGAACTAGAAGTCATTTTATAGGTTCTTTCTGGCGTCGCACGGCTACGGGGTTTTCGCCCGCACTTTGGCCGACGGCCGAACTTATGAAATGACTTCTAGCGTCAGAACTTATCTAAAAAATAAAAGAACTCACCCCACCTGCTCGGGCTTGCCCGATTGCGCCGACGCGTACGCCGCCTCGGTCAACTGCGCCACGCGCAAACCGCAAATGGGCGGGGCCTGCACTTCGGCCTCACCTTGTACGGCGTCGACAAAGTTGTGCAGCGGCGTCTTGCCGCCGTCGGCCGGCTGCGGCAAGACGATGTCTTCGCCTTTGCGGTGCAGCAGCAGCGGCTCGGCGGCGCCAAAGCGCAAAACGCCTTCGGTGCCGTAAAACGTGAACTCCTCGCGCCACTCCGGCGACAGCGAGGTGTAGGCCATATTGCCGACGGCGCCGTTGGTGAATTCGACGTTGACCACGGTGTGCACGTCGACCAGGGTGTTTTCTTGGTTGATAAAGGCCTGTACGCGCTGGGGTTCCAGGCCGGTGGTCCACAGCAGGATGTCGTTGATGTGGCTGCCGGTGTCCATAAAGTGGCCGCCGCCCGATAGTTGGGGGTCGGCGCGCCAGGAGGCGTTGGGTTCAAAGATGTAGAGGCAGTCCTGGGCGATGAGGGTGTGGAGCAGGCGCACTTCGCCGATGGCGCCTTCCTGCAAGAGCTGGCGCACCTTGATGAATTTGCCTTCGCCGTGGCGCTGGTAGGCGATGGCCAAGACTTTATCCTGTTGTTCGGCCAGGTCGATGAGTTCGCGCGCGTCTTTGGCCGTGGTGGTCATGGGTTTTTCCACCAGTACGTGCAGGCCTTTTTGCAGGCTGGCGCGCACGTGGGCGGCGTGGTGAGTGTGGGGTGTGGTGATAAGTACGGCGTCGAGGTCTTGCTGGTCGAGCATGGTCTCAAAGGCATCGTGGCGGCCGACGTCGGCGGCATCGCCCAGAGTGGAAGCGAGCCGGTCCAGGGCCTCGTCGCTGGTGTCGCATATGGAGACGATGCGGGCGTCGTGGCGTTCTGAGATCTGGCGGGCGTGGTAGTTTGCCATGCCGCCGGCGCCTATCATGCCGATGCGAATTTCTGCCATTTTATTCCTTTCAAAGATTCAGGTTTACCGGGCGTAGTCGGGGAAGAGTTCGTCGTGGATGGCGGCACACTGGCTGAGGTGGACCATGCGGGCCTCGCCGGCGGTGTCGAGCATGGCGGGG
>CAXGRO010000843.1:0-2478 GCA_964012055.1 uncultured bacterium | reverse complement strand
CTCAACCCCTTCGTACACCCGCCAATTTAAACGCACATCCAGCGAAAAAAAGCGATCGGCCCGCCACTCCGGCAAGCGCCCCGTATAGTACAGCGCCGCATCCAGTTCAACCCGCTCGTGCACATCCCACAGCGAGCGCAACACCCCCCGGTTTTCTGGATTGTCGGGCACAAACTCCAGCGTCCCCGGATCCTAGCTGTCGCGCTCCGTCGCCAAATCCATGTGCAAATAGGCGTACCCCCCCGCGCAAACGCCAGCGCCGGTGCGCCTTCCACTCCACATTCACCTCGCCCCCCACCGTGCGCCCCGATATTTTATTGCCCGCCGTCAAAAACGTGTTCAAATGCGTCGGCGTAAAGGTCGTATCCGCCGCCAGCGAATGCGGCTCGCCACTAAGATGTGCTCCAACAGCATGTCCTGCACCTCCCACCACACCCCGCCAAAGAGCGGCGAATAGACACTGCGGCCGTCAACCAGCACCAGCAATTTATTGGCAAAGCGATTGGTAAACCCCCGCACCGCCACCGCCCACTTGCTGGAATCGATGTGTTTGGCGTGCACCCCCGACACCAGCCGCAACAACTCCGGCAAGCGCACCGCCCCCGAGCGCCGTATGTCTTCGCTGGTGATCACGTCCACCGCCGCCGCCGCCTCAAACTGCGCCTGCTCGCGGCGCGACACCGAAAACACCTCAATGCCCATCAACTCTTCCAGGCTCATGCCGATTAAATCGGGCACGGAAGCCTGTAAAATCGGGCCAATCCATCAAGAGAACGGCTAAAATGAGTACAACTATTCTCGCGGATAACATAGATTGTGTATCAGTGGACCCACACTAAGTCGAGCGGATTTCGGTCACGATTAGATGGGCGCTTAACTCGCCGCACACAGCGCCTAACAAATACCACTCACGCCGGCAAAATCACCGGCCACCCCTTGTTTGGGTTTGTCGGGAAAGAGCGGGTCCACGCGCAATGTGAAAAACCGATGGGTTGGTCGCCGTCGCCGAGCTGTAACGTCCCTCGCGCTCCATCTGCTCGTCCAGCGCCTGGCGCGCGTCTTCAACGTCGCGCCCGCAATAGCGCGACGCTCAATGATCGTTTATCTGTAATCTGCGTTTTTTCAAAATACAATTCGTATTAAGCCGGCGTCAATTTCCACGCATCAGGTGTCATATTGTTGCCCGCCACCATCCACAGGCCACCTTCGTACACACACACCGAAGCGGCGTGCCGCGGCGACCACGGCGTATCGGGCACTTCAAACCACTCCACCCCATCGGCTGAATACCACACGTCGGCGCGGTTGCCGCTGTCTTTGTAATACCCCTCCATCACCCACATATTGCCGTCGTACACCGCCACCTCGTGGTATTGCCGCGGCGACCACGGCGCCGCCTCATTGACCAATTCCCAATTAACCCCGTCCGACGAACTCCACACGTCGTTGTAAAAAATGCGATCGGGCTTGTTCGGTATATCGTAGGTACCGCCCCCCAAAATCCACATTTTCCCGTCGTGCACCGCGTACGCACCAATCATGCCGCGCGGCGACCACGGCACATCGTCAGTCACCTGCGTCCAATTGAACCCGTCGGGCGAGCGCCACACGTCGCTGTAAAACGCCTCCTCTGCCGGCGCAAAATTCGGCAACGTCTGCCCTCCCATAATCCAGATTTCATTCTCGAATACCAGCGTGTAGTGCAGCGAGCGCGGCGCCCACGGCACCGCATCGTTGACCAGTTCCCAATTAACCCCGTCCGACGAACTCCACACATCGTTCTGATAATGCCCCTGATTGCAATCGCCCCCCACAATCCACATTTTCCCGTCGTGCACCACATAACCCGCACAGTGCCGTCCCTCCCAGGGCGCCTGCAACAATTCCAGCGTCCACGTCGCCCCGTCGCGCGACGACCACACCTCGCTGTTGCAGATCTGCGGAAAGTTGACCTTGTCGCCGGGATTCCAGCCGCCCAGCAGCCACATCTTATCGTTTAACACCAGCAGCCCGGCGCCGTCGCGGGCGGCAAAAGCAGCGTTTTCCGTCATACAAGTCCAGCGATAAGCCGCTCCGGCCGGCGCATCTCGATTCTCTGACATAATCCTCTCCTCTATGCGAAGGTACTGCTATCTCGTCGCAACCAGTTAAAACTGCCGCTCTGCGTGAAGCGATCCGTCCCAGCGCTGCGCCAGCAAATAATCCACCACCGCCCGATCGGCCGTCGGCAGGCCAATGCGCTTAAGCGCGTCCATAGCAAAAGACCCCACGTGCCCGCAGGGATCGTCGAGCGCCTCTAAAAGCGCTTCCTCCACCGCCGCTGCGTCCGCTCCCAAACGAATACAGGCCATGGCGGCATTCACCCGCGTCTGGTCGCGCCCGCTCCAACTGCGCGTCAGCAACTCGTCCCACCCCGGCCCGTCGGCCTTGAGCAAGCAGCCGATCTCTTCGGCGGGTACCCCCTGGCGAATGCTGCTG
>CAXGRO010000842.1:0-2478 GCA_964012055.1 uncultured bacterium | reverse complement strand
TTCAACCTTACAAAAATCCGCTCAAAATCGAAAAAGTGTCCACAGTATTGATAGAAAGAGTTGCGACAAGAAGAGCGCATTAGCGCTGCTATTGGACTATCAATTGTCGGTTATATGGGGCTGGTCGTCAATGGTTTATTGACTGCGCTGGGTTCAGTCGATCAAGGGCCGATTCGCTCTTGTTGCCAGGTTCGTCTATTGCCGTAATAATCGTCGCGGGTGCGGGGGGGCGGGGAGCTGGCGGCGCTGTGTCTGGAATAAATGAGCAGGTCTATTTCGCCGTCGTCGTCGCGCAGGCGTTTGGGGAGGCGGGCCTCTTCGGCAAAACCGGCAGAGCGGGCGATGTCGGCTTGTTCCTGGTCGCCGGCGGCAATGAGAGTTTGGAGGACGGTTATGCCCAATTGGCTGGCTTGGCGAGTAGCGGCTTCTAACAACTCGGGGGTCTGATCAAAATAGGTGGGGCAGACGCGAAAACTCAGGTTGGCCACGTGTTGTTCGTGGAATGTATCCAGGCGTTCGAGGACGGCGGCGCCGACCAGGCGCTGTTGGGAATTTTCAAGGACGAGGAAAGCGCCTTTCTGGTGCTCGATGCGGCGCATGAGCCGGACGAAGTGGCTCTCGAAGCGGGTGTTGTGGAAACACTGGGTGAGGTATTCTTTGATGTGCCACTGGGGCTCGGGGTGGTTGTACAATACGCAGAGCGGGGCCAGATCGCTCCAGGTGGCGGGGCGCACTTGTGCCGCGCCGCAGTGCGATAGGTAGGTGGCGTCGAAATCTTCGGCGCCGGGGGCCAGGTAGCGCATGCCGTCGCCGATGTGGTAGCGGAAGTCGTGTTTTTCGTAGAGGGAGCCGGCGTGGGGGTTGGTGGTGCACAGGTAGAGGGCCTGGCCGCCCCGGTCTCTAAAGTGGTCGATGAGCGCCGCCAAAAGGGCAGAACCTACGCCTTTGCGGCGGTAGAATTCGGCGGTGGCGACGAATTCCACTGCGCCTATTTCGGCGCGTTCGGCGGCGGCAAAATAGCTCATGCTGCCGGCCACATCGCCGCCGATTTCGCCGATGAAGTAGGGGGTGTAGAGCCACTCCTTTAGCTGGCCGCCGAGCAGCTCGTTGCGGATGTCGCTCCAGCAGCCGACGTAGGGGGTGTAGTGGCCGAGGGGGGGAATGAGCGTTCTGATGGTGAGGGTTTCTGCGTTTTTTAATTTTGTCTGCATCGCTGGTGCCTTAATTTAACCCAGAGAATATAGGTCTTCTGGCCCGTTTTGCATACGGGCTGTAAACGCAGTATTTATTCCCGGCGCACGTTGTGTGCGCTCCGGGGGATGGTGGCCAGGATGCAATGAAAAGGGAACATATTTTTGCCCATTACGAAGTGGACGCGCCGAATTATTGGAAGCTCGCCGAAGGGGGGTACGCCACGCCCATGAGCGTGCGCCAGGGCGGGCGCGTGTCATTTCACATTTCCAACTCGCGCTCGTACTACGATGTGTTTGTTTTTAGGGAAGGGGCGTGGCGGGAGTTGGTCAAAGAGATCCACGGTTTGGAGGGTGGGTTGCAGGCCGTGCCAAAGCTGGGCTATCGAAATGGATTTGATTGGTCGGAGACGGTGGCGTTTGACGTGCCACTCGAGTGGCCCAGCGGGGTGTACATCGCCAGCTTTGCCACGGGGCAGGGGATGCGGGAAATACTTTTTGTGGTGCGGCCCGCAAAGCCGAGTGCGCCTTTGCTGCTGACGATTGAGGCCAATACTTATGCCGCCTACAATCCAGTGGGGGGGAAGTGTCTTTTTCCCTATTTGTCGACGGATAGGGAACACAGTGAATGGGTGAGTTTTGAACGGCCGCTGCAGCCCGATTTCATAGGCGGGTTTTACGCCTGGGATCAGTTTTTTACCTCGTGGCTCGACGCCGAGGGCTTTGCCGTCGACTACTGCGTCAACGCCGATCACGACGCCGAACCCGATATTCTGGACGACTACCGGGCGCATTTGCGCATTTGCCACGGCGAGTACACCAGCCGCAACGAGTGCGAGCAGTTGCAGCGCTTTGTGGCGCGCGGCGGCAATCTGCTGGTGTTTGCCGGCAATGCGTTCTGGCACGAGGTCGAGACGTACAACAGCGGGCGCCAGGTCTACTGCGCCAAATCGCGCTATAAAGAACACCCGCTCGGCACGCCAGAGGATCCTTCTACGTCGTTTCTCTGCGCCATCGAGAATATGCGCCAGCGGACGATTGGTGTGTGTTATACTGCGGCGGTGAACGCCAAGAGCGGCGTTCCCGGAGAATATATTGCGCCGACGACCGGGGAGTACGGGTTTTACCGAGTGACCGACGCGGATCACTGGGTCTACGAGGGAACGGGGTTGCGGCAGGGAGATGAATTCGGGCGGGACGATTCCATTGTGGGCGTCGAATGCGATGGCGGCGATATCGAATTTGTCGATGGAAAACCGCAGTTTACGGGCGAGGACGGGATCAGCAC
>CAXGRO010000841.1:0-2484 GCA_964012055.1 uncultured bacterium | reverse complement strand
AATTTTCGGCCATCCCCAAGGCGCCGTTGCGCTCGCTGCCGCTGCTCGCCACGGTGTCCCCTTCGTCATCGACAAAATCTACGTCGCTGCGCTGGTGTTGTATGTTGGCGGCGACAATGGCTCGTTGCACCTGGGCGAATACGGCGACGTCGGCGTCGCGAAAAGAGTAGATGGATTGTTTGGGATCGCCGACGACAAAGAGCTTATCGCCGGCCAGCGCTGTGCCGTTGCAGACCAGGGGGCGGACGAGGGCCCATTGCAAGAGGTCGGTGTCCTGAAATTCATCCACCATGACGTAGCGATAGTGTTGCGCCAGGCGCTGGCCGATGCGGCCGTTGTCGCGGCTTATAAGTTCCAAGCACTTTTCCTGCAAATCGTCGAAGTCGAGCCGGCTACCCTGCCCTTTTTTGCGCTGGTAACGGGCGTGGACCTGGAGGAAAACGGCGCTCAGATCGCACAATAGGTGGGCGGCGCGCAGATCGTGGGCATCCAGGTCCTGCTGCAGGAGGTCGGCGTGGGGAGCCAAAGCCTCGCCGGTGGCGGTCAGCAAAAGGCGAAAGCGGGCCAGCGTTTCGGCGTCCCAATTGGCCTTGCTGCCCTTGCTTGCTTTATAGGGCTTCCCCTCGGCGGTGGTCAGTCCGCGGGCCAGGGCCGGGAGCGTTTTCAGCGCGTTCTCTAGGGTAGGGGTGTCGAGAAGCGTTTGGACTTGGGAGCGCAGGGGCGCGATGAGTTGTTCAGCGCTGTCTTTGTGGGGATTTTTTTGTGGGGCCAGCGCCGTTAATTCGCGCAGTTGGGGGATGAATTCGCCGGCTTCGAGCAACTGGCGGCAGATGGGTTCCAGCGCGTTGCATACCATCTCGCCCCAGGAGGCAAAGATCGCTTCGGGGGAGGAGGAGGAATAGTGCTGGGACCACTGGTGAGCCAGGTGTTTTTTGCGCATGAGTGCGTCGAGCATGCCTTCGAGGTAGCGGCGGTCCCATTCTTGTAGCAGACGGCGCAGGGCGTCTTTGACGGGGTCCGGATCGGGCTGTGCGGCAATGTGCTGCAGGGCTTCGCGCACCGCTTCGCGGCGCATGACCTGGGCTTCTACTTCTTCCATTACGGCAAAGGCCGGGTCGATCTCGGCCTCCAGAGGGTGCTCGCGCAGCAGGGCGGCGCAAAAGGCGTGAATAGTGGAGATGCGGGCGCCGTGCAAATCGGCGTGAATGGCGGCCAGGCGCAAACGCTCTTTGGGGTCGCGGGCATTTTGCATGCCTTTTTTAAGGCGCTCGGCCAGGCGTTGGCGCATTTCGGCGGCGGCCTTTTGGGTGAAGGTGATGGCCAGAATTTGGCGCACGCCAATGTCGGAGTTGTATAGCAGCAGGTCGATGAAGCGCTCAACGAGGGTTGCGGTTTTACCCGAACCGGCGCTGGCGGTGACGGCAATATTGCGCCGGCCGTCCAGGGCTTTGAGCTGGGAGGGGGTGAGTGGGAATTCGCGGATCACGGCAAGGCGCCCTCGCGCTCGAGAATACGCATGCGCCGCGGGTCGAGGCGGCAGGACTGGGCGTAGGGACAATGGGTGCAGGCTTTTTCGGGGGCGTGGCGGGTGACGTGGAAACGGCCGGTGCGCATGCCTTCCACGTAGCGCAAGGCGAAGTCTTTGGCCTGGTCCATGAGTTGGCGGAATTGCTCGTGTTCGAGTGTGCGGCTGCGCGTATTGTACACCTGGCCCTTGTGGGTTTTATCGGCAAAGAGGCGTGTTTTGCCGCAGTGTTCGTGGTCGCGCACCTGGTAGTAGACGCCGGCCACGCCTTCGGCCAGGCCGGCGTTTTGGCCCAGCAGGTTTTCAACGGCCATCAGGTAGATGGGCAGTTGCATGCTGAGGCCCTGGCGAATGTCCTCTATACCGCCCGGCACGTGACCAGTCTTATAATCTAAAACGATAAAACGGCCCTCCTGAGTGCGGTCGATGCGATCTATTTTGCCAAAAATGCGGACCTGGGTGCCGTCTGCCGCGTCGATGACAAAAGGCTGTGGCGGCGAGAGTGGATCGCGTGGCCCCATGCCGGGGTAGCTGCCAAAAGACAGCTCAAAAAGGGAGGGAATCGCCACATCTAACTCGTCGGCTTCCAAACGCAGAAAACGCTCCAGCAACCCTTCGCGCCCGCCTGCTTCGTCGCGGCCGATAAGGCGTTCAACCTCGCGCTCCCAAAAGAAATCGGTCAGGCCCATGGTTTCGGCTTCGGTGCGCACGATGTCGCGCAGGCGAGTGCGCGCCTGTGTTAGGTCGGCGTCGCGCACTGGGGCGCGGCGTTCGCTGTAAAAGAGATAGAGCGAGTGGTGGATCAGATTGCCGCGTTCCAGGGCGGTTAGCTCATCCGTTGGATCGGGCAGGGGGACAGCGCCCAGAATGCGGTCGGCAAAAAAAGCAAAGGGGCAGCGGGCATAGGTTTCGAGCTGGGTGATAGAGAAGGCGTGGCCGCGACCGAAGCGCAGGGCCAT
>CAXGRO010000840.1:0-2489 GCA_964012055.1 uncultured bacterium | reverse complement strand
AGGTGAGCTGAAATGCCCCCCATCACCAACCACGCCGTGGCCAACTTTATAGACGAGTACAGCGTTTTACTGGAACTCAGCGGCGAAAACGCCTTTAGGGTGCGCGCCTACACCAACGCGGTGCGCATTTTTGAAAACATGGAAGGCGACCTGGCCGCTCTGATCGAAGCCGGCGAACTCACTTCCATCAAGGGCGTGGGTCAAAGCCTGGCCGACCTAGTCGCCGAATTTGCCAGCACCGGCACCGCCAAAGCTTACGAAGACCTAAAAGCCTCTATCCCCCCGGGCCTGCTCGACATGCTCAAAATTCAGGGTCTGGGCCCCAAGAAAATCATCGCCATCCACGATAAACTGGGCATCGACACCGTCGACGGCCTCGAACAAGCCTGCAAAGAAGGCGAGCTCAGCCAATTGAGCGGTTTTGGCAAGAAGACCCAGGAAAATATTCTCAAAAACATCGAGTACCTGCGCCAATTCCAGGGCCAATTTCGCGCCGACGTGGCCGGCGATGCGGCGCGCGCACTCTTGGGCGCGCTCGCCGCCCACCCCCAAACCCTGCGGGTGGAATTGGCCGGCAGCCTCAGGCGGCGCAAGGAAGTAGTAAAGGACATAGACCTGGTGCTCAGCTCCGACCACCCGGAGGAAGTCTCCCAGGCCTTTGCCGCCCACGACATGGTGGAGGAGGTCGTTGCCCAGGGCGAAACCAAAACCACCGTTCGCCTCAACAACGGCATGCAGGCCGATTTGCGCATTGTCGCCGACGCCGACTTCCCTTTTATCCTGCACCACTTTACCGGCAGCAAAGAACACAACGTCGCACTGCGCGCCCGCGCCCAGGCGCGCTCGCTCAAACTCAACGAGTACGGCCTCTACGAGGGCGATAAGCGCATCGACTGCGCCGACGAAACCGCCCTCTTCACCGCCCTCGACCTGAACTATATCGCCCCCGAACTGCGCGAAGACATGGGCGAAATTGAAGCGGCTGAAAACGACACCCTGCCCCAGTTGCTTGAGGCCGACGACATCCGCGGCATGTTGCACGTGCACTCCACCTACAGCGACGGCGAGAACTCTATTGCCGAAATGGCCCGGGCCACGCAAGAACGCGGCTACAGCTACCTGGGCATGTGCGACCACAGCCGCTCGGCCGCCTACGCCGGCGGCCTGCAAGTGGACGACATCCGCCGCCAGCACGAGGAGATCGACCACCTCAACGAACACATGGCCGACTTCCACATTTTTAAAGGCATCGAATCCGATATCCTCGCCGACGGCGCCCTCGACTACGACAACGAAATACTGGAAAGCTTCGACTTTATCGTGGTCTCGGTGCACTCGCAATTTAATATGAAGGAAGCCGACATGACCCGGCGCATCGTGCGCGCCATCGAACATCCCTCCAGCACCATCGTCGGCCACCTCACCGGGCGCCTGCTGCTGGAGCGCGAGGGCTATCCGGTAGACGTAGACGCCGTCATCGAAGCCGCCGCCGCACACCACGTGGCCATTGAGATCAACGCCAACCCCTACCGCCTCGATATGGACTGGCGCCACCTGCGCCAGGCGCGCGACAAAGGTGTCAAAATAGCCGTCAACACCGACGCCCACCGCCTAGGCGGCCTCGACCACATTGGTTACGGCGTCGACATGGCGCGCAAGGGCTGGCTGCGCGCCGAAGACGTGATCAATGCGCTGGAAAGTGATTTAATCGCCGCCCACTTCGCCGGCTGAACTGGACCCCGTGGCCGCCCCCGTGCTCATCGGCCTGGCCGGCGCTTCTTGCTCGGGCAAAACCACCCTGGCTCAACACCTAGCAACACGCCTGCCGGGCAGCGTCGCCATTTTATCGCTCGATTCGTATTACCGCGACTACGCCCGCCTCTCCCCCGCCGAGCAAGCCAACTTCAACTTCGATGCCCCCGAGGCCCTGGACCGCGACCTGCTCTTTGCCCAACTGCACCAATTTGCCGACGGCCAGAGCATAGAAAAACCCGTATATCGCTTTTCTGACCACGCCCGCGCCGACCAAGGGGAATGGGTGAAACCGAGCGATTTTGCCATTGTCGAAGGGCTCTTTGCCCTCTATTGGCAAGAAATGCGCACGCTGTATCGTCTGGGAGTATTCATCGAGGTCGAAGACGAGATATGCCTGGCGCGCCGCCTGGCGCGCGACCAGGCCGAGCGCGGCCGCTCCCGCGTTTCTATTTTGACACAATACAACGAGCAAGTGCGCCCTATATACGAGCGCTACGTCCAACCTACACGTACTGTCGCCGATCTGATAGTATCGGGCCTGGCCAATCCCAAAGCGAGTTCTGGAGAAATAATCGCTCGCATTTGTTCATAGTCAAAGTAGCCCTCTGTCGTGAAATCGGGCACAAACTGTGCATTTTCGCCCATTCCCCGGTCTCTTGAGAAATGTCCTATATACAATTTTTTAAGCGGCGATTCGGCCGAATTCCCTCAGGGAGGGATAGTGGGGTGATTTT
>CAXGRO010000839.1:0-2497 GCA_964012055.1 uncultured bacterium | reverse complement strand
CCCCCCCGCCCCATAAAAAATCGCTTCCAGCCCAAACCCATCTCCCACCCACCCAAACGCATAAGGCGCCACCGCTACCGATATAAAATTCAACGTATAATACAGCGCATACCCTCTGCTGCGCCGCGCCCGCTCAAACGTTGGCGCCAGGCCAATATAAATCACCGAAGACGTGCCATTGAGCACAAAACCAAACAGGGGCAAAAAGACCAGCAAACCCCACCCCACCGGAATGGAAGGCAAAAACAAAAAACCCAGAATCATCAAAACTTCGGTGAGCAAGATAATGCGCTTGGCTCCCCACCGCCTTATCGGCATACCGCACAGCAATTTGCCCGCAGCCCCGCCCAAAAACGTCAGCGACATCATCCACCCCACCTCGCCCTCTTCCACTCCATGGCCCATCAGTGCAAAAGCCAGAAAGGCCGTGGCGGCACTGCGCACCGCCGCGTCTAAAAAGCCAATAACCGTGTAGAGGGTAAATTGTCTCGGTTGGCGAATGCCCCAACGAGCTAGGCGTTGTCGCAGCGTCGACCTTTCCTTCGGCGCGGGCTCCGCCACAGCGCGGTCGCGCTTTCTCTGGCGCCAGCGCTGGCCTATGGCGCGGCGAAAAAAGAGGAGGTAGAGCACCGCGATGGCCAGGCCAATCGCCCCCTGCACCGCCAAACTGCCGCGCCAGCCAATCGCCACCACCAATAAACCCGTGAGCGCAGGAAAGATCACCTTGCCCACATCACCAAAAAAATTCAGCGTGCCTATAGCCGGGCCCGAGCGCTCTGGGGGGAAGACATTGGCGATGAGCGCCGTGCCCACCGGGTGGTACACCCCGCCACCGACGCCGGCCGCAAAAACCAGCAGCAAGAGCAGCGGATAGGTCGCGGCCAGCAATACGCCGATATAGCTTAGGCTGAACCACGCCGTGCCCAGACCTAAGAGCATGATTTCGCCGGCGCGCTCGGCCACAAGTCCGGCGGGGATCTGCGCCGCGCTCACGGCGCTAATGCTGACGCTCTTGATCAGGCCGGCCTGGGTGTAGTTCAGCGCCAGATCGGCGGCCATAAAGGGCAGCAAGAGCGACAGGCTGGCCAGGTAGCCGTCGTTTAGAACGTGGAGGACGTTACACCACCACAGCTGAATAGTGGGATTGTTCTGGGGTTGGGTCGAATCGCCGTCTTTTGCTGTGGTCAAAAATTCCCTGCTCTCACGCAGTGTCGCCTTTTAACGCCAGAATAGAACGGCCGCGCTTTGGCAAAGTAAAAGAAAAACGATCTTCCCTGGTTTTTAACTCAAAGCCGTTGCGCTGGCGCTGGATGCGCGTCTGCGCCCGGGCCGGGGCAAAAGCCAGCACCAGCACTTCCCCCTCCTCGGCGGCCACCAGCAAACGCTCGCCGTCTTCTTCGCCCGCTGGTCCCAGGCGCCGCAAACTGCCCGCCGCCAGACCCGATGGGGCAAAGGGCACGGTTTCGCGCTGCAAAGAAATATTGTGAGGATAGGCGGGCAGCACTTCGACGACTTGGCGGCCGGCGCCCAGGCGCGCTTTACCGGCCGTCAGCGCTTTTAACTCTGTGGGGTTTAGCTTCCACACGGGCGGGGCGCTGCCGGTCTCGGGACCCAAATCGGCGGCAAAGTCCAATTCCAAAGGACGGCGCTGCGGACAGCTCAGGTAGATGTCGGCAATGTCGCAACGAGATTCCAGGTTGGGTATTTGTATGGCACCGCCAAAGGCCAGCAAGGTGTTCGACTTGATGTAGAAGGTACGCGGCGTACTGCGCGAGGCCAGTTGCTGGGAATCGGCACCCACCTCGCCAAAGAGGTCTTCTTCGGCGCAGCGCTGCCGCGCGCCGTCGAGTTCCACCTCGATGAAAGGTTGGGCTTTGGGGTCGTTAAAACCGCCCCAGGTTGCGGCGATATCGCACCACTCTCCGGCTTTGAGGCGGCGCAGGTTCTTGGCAAGGCGCACTGCCACTGAATGGCCGCGCTGGCTCTGCACGCGGAAGAAGAGACCCTCCGAGTCTAGCCCTAGAGCATAGTTATTGACCTGAGGACCGGGGCCGCCTACAGCGCCCGTTCCTATGCCTGTGTTGAAGAATATCTGGGGGGCTTTTGAGACGGGCCGTCGCAAACGCAAACGCAGGCGCAGAGTACCGGCATCTGGATTAAAATGCGGCAGGCGCTCATACTGCAGATAATCGCGGCCGTCGAGGCGGGCAAAGGTGTGCTCGCCCTGCCGCATTTGCGCCACGCCGCGCCGCCGCTTTTTTACAGCCACCAACAACACCGGTGTTTTGCCGCGCACAAGCCAGTACTCCTGATCCAGGCGGCGGGAGCGCACGCTGAGCCGGTCGTGGGAGCGGCACCTCAAAGCACCTAAAAATGCCACTATTTCGTTTTGCCCACCGACGCAGGGCAAACTGCCGCAGGACACCGGCTGGGCTTCCTCGCTCGATAAATTTTGCAGCACTGCTTGGCCATCCCAATGCACCTGTAAATCGCTAAA
>CAXGRO010000838.1:0-2498 GCA_964012055.1 uncultured bacterium | reverse complement strand
GCTCCGAGGTCAAAGGGCCTGTCCGCTGTCCTGCGGACAGGCCCTTTGAAATCCGTTCTGGGACCACCACCCCCTACCTGACCTCCGTTTAGAGGTTAATGACCCCGTTGGAGTGTGCGAAATGTATTTGGAACGGCATAAATTCTACGCAAACGATCGCCGAGCGGCATGGGGGGACCTCAGAGAGGGTAATGCCTCGGAGCCCGGCAGGAAGCCGGGCGAGAATGAGCGAGAGGTCCCCCCCATGCCGCGTTCCAAGCAAACGTTCATTCAGCAATAAATCGACGTGAAACCATAGACAATCTTGATAAGAAAGAGACGAATCTCTTTCAATATCGGCTATGGACAAAGAAAGGTTCGTTTAGATGAAAGTTTTGTTTTTTTGGGAACAGGTGGAGGGGCTGACGCTGGAGTACCGCTGCAATCCGTACGCCGGACTTTTGGCGCGGGAGTTGGAAAAGCTGGACATCCACCTGGAATTGGGTGACTACGAGTTTGAGCGCGAGTGGTTGGAGGAGAATCGCAAAGAGGTCGACGTGTTGCATTTTAATTGGTTGCACGCTTTTTACCGCCGCGACGACCTGGAGGAGACGGTGCGGCAGTACGCCCGCTTTGCCGAAAATTTGACCTATGCGCGGCAGTTGGGGTATCGCATTGTGTGGACCATGCACAATCTCTATCCGCACGAGCGGCCTTTTCCAGAGATGGACCATTTGGGGCGGTTGTTGGTGTGCCGGCTGGCCGACGGCGTTATTGCCCATTGCGAGCACGCCGCCGGGCGTTTGCGCGAGTTGTTTTTTTGGGAGGATGATGTACACGTTATTCCGCACGGCAATTTTATTGACGTGTATCCCAACGAGATGTCAAAGGAGGAGGCGCGCGCCCAGCTGGAATTGCCGCAGGACGCCTTCATCTACATTTTTTTTGGCAACGCCCGCACCTACAAAGGGATTCACACGTTGATCGAGTCGTTTAGCAGGGTGGCGGCCGACGATGCGTTGCTGGTGATTATGTCGCGCGTGACGTTTAATGTGGAATACGCCGAAGAGTTGCAGCAATTGGCTGCCGCCGACGAGCGCGTGCGTTTATTTTCCTCTCCATATTTCGCCAACGAGGAATTTCAGGTTTACCTCAACGCGGCCGACGTGGCGTCCCTGCCTTTTTCCGAGGTGCTGACCTCGGGGTCGGCGATTACGGCGCTGGGGTTTGGCAAGCCGATGATTTTGCCCAAGCTGGGTTGTTTGCCGGAGTTGATCGACGAGGAGATTGGCGTTCTCTACGATGCCAACGACAACCAGGGGCTGGACCGGGCGCTGGTCGAGATTCGCCAAATGGACTTGTCGGCGGCCGAGCGCGCCGCCCGGGCGCGGGCCGAGAGTTTGGATTGGGCCGGCATTGCCGCCCGCATAGCGGCGGTGTATCGGGGCGAGGGAGGTTAACGCAAGAGCGTCATTTTGCGCGTTGTGTTTTGGCCGCCAGTCTCCAGGCGGTAGAGGTAGACGCCCGAGGCGACGGCTCTGCCCTGGCGGTCGCGGCCGTCCCAGCGGATGGCGTGGGCACCGGCCGGCACGACCTCTTCGAGCAGGGTGTGGAGGTGGCGGCCGCGGATGTCGAAGAGGCGCAGGGTGACCCGGTTTGAGGCGGGCAGGGTGAAGCGGATGAAGGTGGAGGCGTTGAACGGGTTGGGGTAGTTGGCCTGCAGGCTAAAGGAGGCGGGCAGCGGCAGGGTTGCTACTGAGGTGGGCGTTGCCTGGGGCAGGGCGGCCAGGGATTGTTCGACGATCTCGCGGATTGTCGAGGCGGAGGTGCCAAAAGTGCCCGGGCGGTACTGAATGATGCCATTGTGGTCGACGACGACGCGGTCGGAGGTGTACATGCGGTAGGTCGACGCGACCTTGCTGCCTCTGAGCAGCAGGGGGTAGGTGGTGCCGGTGCCCTGGCGGAAACTGACGTCCAATTGCTTGTGCGAACCGTCCCACACGTCGACGCCGACGGTGATGAAGTCCTCTTTTTGAAAGTCTTGCCAGATTTCTTCTATTTTGGCGGCCCCCGCCTTGCAATCTGCTCAGTTATATCCCAAGAAATTGATGAGGACGACTTTTTTTCTCTGAAGGCGCTGAGGGTGTAGGTGTCGCCGGACAGATCTTGCAGGGAGAAGTCTGGAGCTTCGTCACCGACTTTGAGGATTTGGGCTGGGGTGGGTGTACACCAGGCTATTAAGAATAGGGTTAGGATATAGGAAATTGGGATAGGTATGTTTATCATGCGGCCAGGACTATAGGTAGAGGCGTTGCATTGTAAACCAATTCATTCAGATCATTAATCAATACTGTGGACACTTTTTGTAAGTCATTGATGAATAACGGCTTAGACAAATAGATATTGAAATTTTTAACTTGTTTATAAATAATCACTTACGAATTTCAACCTTGCAAAAATCCGTTCAAAATCGAAAAAGTGTCCACAGTATTGACTCAAAAGACGCGCGAAGAACGCGC